>NZ_VOYU01000005.1:0-269461 GCF_013420135.1 Acinetobacter sp. YH12023 | reverse complement strand
AAGCCTTAAGTGAAGTGGCGAAAAACCAGCAAACTGACCCGCTTGAAGTCTTAGATAACCTAAAAAACTTCCTTGGACAAATCGAAAAAGGCAGTAAAGAAAAAGCTGATGCCTTTAAACAAGCCTTAATGATTTTATCTGCACCAAACTCAATTGCTGTGAGTAGTCAGGAAGATGTTCATCTTTCAGCAGATGGACAGATCAGCCAAAGTGCAGGCGATAGCATCAACCTTAGCAGTCAAAAATCCTTGATTGCCCATGCACAAAGCAAGATCAGTCTATTTGCAGCACAAGAAGGTTTACGCGCGTATGCAGGCAAAGGCAAAGTTGAAATCCAAGCCCAAGGAGATGGGGCGGATCTGATTGCACGAAAAGGTATTCAAATTATTTCCACGGAAGATAAAGTTGAAATCAAAGCGAGCAAAAAAATCGTGCTGACAGCTGGTGGTAGCCAGATTGAGATTAGTAGTGCCGGTGTATTTCCAACTACTGCAGGGAAGTTTGAGGTGAAGGCGGGGCAGCATAATTTTAAACAGGGTGCAAAAGTAAATAAGCCGCTTCCATTTTTGCCTGAAAAAGAAAAGCAAAAATATGGCGTATGGTTTGATGTGATGGATCATCAAGGAAAGAAACTTGCTTCAGGTACGGAATATATTATTTACGATGAAACAGACAAAGAAGTTGAACGTGGAAAATTAGATAAATCCGGTCTTGTTAGGTTAGAAACTGAAGAATTAAATAAACAATATAAAATACATGTGGTGATGTGATGGGATTAGAAGAACAAGCCTATGCTGACTTAGTTAGGACAACTATGGGAAATGTAAACCCTACACCACCTGTAGTTCCTGTTCAGCTGGTGGTATATACACATAGTTATACCGCATTTATTGGTGGAGCATCTGATAAGTACTCTTTTGCTCCTAACGATCTGCCTATTAATATAGGAGGTAGAGGCTTAGGACCTAATAGATTTGTTGGTGAATATTTTGATGAGTTTGATTTATCACAAAAGAAGAAATTTAAAAATGCGACGATTGAATATTACGGGTATGAGGAAGCATATACTGGCATGAAAGCTGGAGGGAAAAAATTAGATGCATTTGACAATATTAAGAAATTCTTAGAAAAAAACCCGAATACTCAGGTAAATATTATTGGACATAGTTTAGGTGGATGGAACGCAGCTGGCCTAGCAGCTGAACTAGTGAAGAAAAAGATATGTAAAGTTAATTTACTTATAACAATTGATCCTGTTGGAACTTTATTATCGTATAGTGCATTAACTCCAGTAAGAGCTCGAATCTATTTTAGAGAGCCTTCACCTAATTGTAATTATTGGATAAGTGTAACATGCGAGCCAAAGTCGTATGATAGTAACGATGCTGTTGCAGATTCAGGAGGGCAGTGGAGGGATAAACCCAGAGAGAGAGCAAATGTTTTTTATTCTACAAAATATAGTCATGCTGAATTTAAGGAAATGATGAAAGAAAAAATATTTATGGGCCAGTCTGCTGAAGATATGATGTTCACTCAATTGAAGAAAATAAAATGAAAAAAAAATACATTTTGGGTTTTGTTGTATTTATTTTGGGTTGCCAAAATGCTAATCATCAAAGCTTAGATAGAAAAATTACTGTTAATCCTTCTCTTAAATTAAGCTACAGTATTATCGGTTCAGAAGAAAAACCTGCATTAGCAGTTACAGGAAATTTAATAAGTTCAGTTTCATTAAAAGAAGTTTTGATAAAAGAACAATTCGACTTTGCACGTATTGAGTGTGACAAGTTGAATGAGTTCAAACCTTATGCGTATTTAAAAGTAAAAGATGAAAAAAGAAAGAAGAATACTTTTCAATCGGATTTTTTGTTGAAAATATGTCCGGAAGATGATGCTAATAGTGAGCATTGTGTTAAAAATATTGAAGATTTTAGGAATAGAATAAAAACAAATTTAAGTTGTGAAGTCGTTTTTGGTGGAATGACTAAATCAAAAATAATTATTTCAAATCGATTTAAAATCGATAAGAATCAAATATTAAATGCAGAGGAGTATGCATTGGAATAAGCATATTCTTATGGAGTAGAAGCTAGAATTAGAATATTTATTATTAGATTATGAATTTTTGGTACTCAAATATTATTTATAATTTAACTATTCAAATTTGACGAATTCTAACTTTGAATAAATTATTTTAACTGAGAATAAACCCGCCTAAGCGGGTTTATTTTTATCTCAAGAGAGATTACATATTCGGATAGTTAGGACCACCACCACCTTCAGGTGTTACCCAAGTAATGTTTTGTGATGGATCTTTAATATCACACGTCTTACAGTGTACGCAGTTTGCTGCGTTAATTTGGAAACGTTTAGAACCGTCATTCTCTTCCATAATTTCATAAACACCAGCAGGGCAATAGCGCTGAGCAGGCTCATCCCATTTTGGTAAGTTCACATTTACAGGAATAGACGCATCTGTCAGTTTCAAGTGCGCAGGTTGGTTTTCTTCATGAACGGTATTCGATACAAATACTGAAGACAAACGGTCAAATGTAATTTTACCATCTGGTTTTGGATAATTCGGTTTGAAGTTCGCAGCATCGACAGTTTTTAAAGCACTGAAATCTGGCTGTAAGTCATGTAGTGTAAATGGCACTTTAAAGATGTTTTGATCAACAAAGTTGAACGCACCACCCATCCATTGACCAAACTTATGCATAGCAGGGCCAAAGTTACGAGAGTTATATAACTCTTCTTTCAACCAACTGTTGTTAAACTTGTCAGTATACGCAGTTAACTCTTTAGTGAAGAAGTCTTCACCTTCAGTCACACGTGCAATGGCAAGGTCACCACCTTTTTCCACACCCGCAGCAATCGCTTCAAATACAGCTTCACCGCACAGCATGCCTGATTTCATTGCTGTATGAGAGCCTTTGATTTTCGCAAAGTTTAGGAAGCCTGCGTCATCACCAATTAAGCTACCACCTGGGAAAGTGAATTTAGGTAAAGAGTTGAAGCCACCTTTTACAACCGCACGTGCGCCATAAGAAATACGTTTGCCACCCTCAAGATATTGCTTGATCAGTGGATGTGTTTTCCAACGCTGCATTTCCATAAATGGATACATGTGTGGATTGGTATATGATAAGTCAACGATCATGCCCAAAGTCACTTGGTTGTTTTCAGCGTGGTATAACCACCAACCGCCTGAAGAACCTGTTTCACTTAAAGGCCAACCTGCACCGTGCATCACCAAACCTGGCTTGTGTTTTGCAGGATCGATTTCCCAAAGTTCTTTAATACCAATACCGTAATGTTGCGGATCAGCATCTTTATCTAAGTTGAACTGAGCAATCAGACGTTTACCCAAGTGACCACGACAGCCTTCAGCAAATAATGTGTATTTCGCATGCAGTTCATAGCCAGGGGTAAAGTTGTGCGTTGGTTCGCCATCTTTACCAATGCCCATGTCACCAGTCTGAATACCTTTCACAGTACCATCTTCATGGTAAAGGATTTCAGACGCGGCAAAGCCTGGGAAAATAGACACTTCTAATTCTTCAGCTTTAGCGCCCAACCAACGAACCACGTTACCTAACGAAATAACATAGTTGCCATCGTTATGCATGGTTTTAGGCACCATCCAATGCGGTGCTTCTTGTGATTTTTCATCAGACAATAAGAAGAAGGTTTTATCTTCAGTCACAGGCACATTTAACGGTGCGCCTTGTTCTTTCCAATCTGGGAACAATTCATTCATCGCGCGGGGTTCAAGCACAGCACCCGATAGAATATGCGCACCCACTTCGGAGCCCTTTTCCACGACACAAACGGACAGATCGTTTAGGTTATTTTCAATTGCAAGTTGACGAATTTTAATCGCAGCAGATAGGCCGGCAGGACCTGCACCGACGATAACTACGTCAAACTCCATCGATTCACGTTCGATGTGTTCCATGTAGGACTCCTCATATTTCGGAAGGTGGCATCCATTCAATTCATTTAAATGGTGCTGCCATGAGTGTTCTTAATGCCCAGACACAATTTTTCTATCGTGTCTTTGATATTGTGGGCTAGTATAGTTTTAAACCGAGTTCTAGCCAATTGGCTGAATCATATTATTTTTCCGTCACTAAGGTATTTATTAGGCGGATGAAGCAGCAATTGAACGAAAACCCGACGAAAAAATTCATTAATAGGGATGATAGAAATTTAATGAACATTGCACAATACTTAAAAGATGGACAGACCGGTCACAAAAGGTCAATCCCTCCATTAGATCAATGGCATCCAAAGCATTGTGGTGCAATGGATTTGAAGGTTTTAGCCAATGGAGAATGGTGGCACGATGGTCAATTGATCAAGCGGCAAGCACTCATAGATCTGTTCTCAACCGTGCTTTGGAAAGAAGATGGGAAATTCTATTTAAAAACCCCTGTGGAACAAATTGAAATACAGGTGGAAGATGAGCCTTTATTTGTTAATCAAGTCGATACGCTTGAGCTAGAAAACAAGCGCTATATCCAGTTTACGACCACAACACAAGACGTGATTGTTGTGGATGATGAACATCCTATTTTTATGCGTGAATATCAGGGTGAACTACGTCCTTATGTGCATGTTCGTTTTGGTATAAATGCCTTAATTCAACGTGCAGCTTTTTTTCATTTAGTCGAGATGGGTGAGCTGCTTGAAAATGAGCAAGGGGAGTCCATTTTAGTGTTACAAAGTGGTGATTTGCACTTGCAATTAGGCACCTGAGGTTTAAGCTTTCCACCTTGTCATTCTGAATCTAAATTAAAGTGACCCTATGACCGCCATTCATCCCATTTACCCCTTAAATGTACCCATGCCAAAAGCGACTGCTGATGCGCCTATTGGGGTATTTGACTCAGGTATTGGTGGTTTATCTGTTGCGTTGGAAATTGCACGTTATTTACCGAATGAACGCATTGTGTATTATGCCGATACTGCACATGTACCCTATGGCCCGCGTCAAGATCAGGATATCCGTGAATTGACTGCACATGCCATAGAGTGGTTATACCGTCAGGGGTGTAAAGTCGCGGTAGTGGCATGCAATACGGCATCGGCATTTAGTTTAGATTATTTGCGTGAACATTATGGGGAGAACTTCCCCATTATTGGTTTAGTTCCTGCGTTAAAGCCTGCCGTTCTGCAAACAAAAAGTAAAACAGTGGCTGTTCTTGCAACACCTGCGACATTTCGTGGAAAGTTGATTAAAGATGTGATGCATCGTTTTGCTGAGCCGGCAGGGGTCAATGTTCTGACTGTTACCAGTTTGGAATTAGTACCCTTTGTAGAAGCAGGTGCGCAGATGAGTGAGGCTTGTCTTAACACATTAACTGATGTTTTACAGCCAGTTGTAAATCAAGGTGCAGATTTTTTAGTGCTTGGATGTACACATTACCCCTTTCTAAAATCGGCAATTCAGTATATTTTTGGTCAGAAGCTGACATTAATTGACTCAGGTTTTGCAGTTGCACGACAAACAGCCCGAATTTTGATTAAAAATGAGTTATTATTTGATCAGAAAAGAGAAAATTGTTTGCGTATAGAGTGCTATGTCAGTGGCAATAATGCGGAAAATTTAAAACCGGTTGTGGCGCGCCTGATTCAAGATGATATTTCTTGGAACATTGCCAACATTGGACTTATAAGTTCAGAAGACTAAATCAGTCATTTTGGACAACGTTAAATGAAAAAATTAGTTTTATATTGGGGTAGTCATGTCGCATTTTCCAGCTAAGATCAATTCGATGCTGAGTGCGTTATGCAGCGGGAGAGGATCACTAATGCTCGATAAGCGTTATCAAGTATTCATTTCCACATCTGGTAGCGAAATGCAGCCAGAACGGATTATTTTGGCTCAGACGCTTGTGGGAATGGGGTTTTTCTCATGGGGGCTAGAACAACGCACACCATTGAGCACTGCTTTTGCACGTCGTCAAATTGACGATTGTGACTATGTGATGATTTTATTGGGTAGTCAATACGGTGAGCAGTCTGTGTCTGGTGTGGGCTATATGCACCTTGAATACATCTATGCGGTGACCAAGCAAAAACCTGTCATTGTGTTTATGCATGATGATCCAGATTCACGTGATGATGCGTTACATGATGCTAAACCTGAACTTCGTGAAAAATTTAAAGAATTTAGAAAACTATTACAAAATGAAGTTGATCAAGTTTTTACCTATCGTAGTTTGCGTGATTTAGAAATGGCAGTTCGATTGAACATGCCACAAATGCTAGAACGCTATCCTGTTACAGGTTGGGTGCGACCACAGAATACTCAAGCTTTACATGATGAAATTGATCGTTTAAAAGCCCAGTTAGTTCAACTCGAAACAGAGTCTGGAAAACGCGAAGTTGATCCATTCCTATCTTTACCAAAAGTGTCGATGCATGAACTATTTTCATTTGAATACCGCATGCACGCTTATCAAGATGGTAATTTCAAAGAATTAAAAGTACAGAAGAAAATGACGTGGGCGCAGCTCTTGTCGATTTTAGGCGCAACCTTTGTTAATCCAACCCCTGAAGAATTCTTCTCTAAACGAATGAATGAGTTTTTGAATGAAACAGGTTTGGATGATGCACGTATTGAGATGCCACGTGCACATGCGGTTGCGCGGGCACAAGTGAATATTCGTGCTTTACACAGCATTAAAAGCCAGATGCGGCAGAATGACTGGATTGTGCCCAATGGCCGAGATGATCGTCAGCGGATGTTGTGGCAAGTGACCAGTAAAGGTCAAAAATTGCTAGAAAGTAATTTGCTTGATAATGATCGAGTTTTTCAATTTAAATCTGCATATTAATCTATTTTATTAAATAGATAAAAAGCTGCTACATTAGCGTCATTGAAATTGATGGAATAAGCGTAATGTTGCCTGCCGAAAAAGCTAAAGTCACCATTATTCTGGCGAATCTAGGTACGCCTGATGCGCCAACTGTGCCCGCAGTGCGTCGTTTTCTGCAACAGTTTTTGTCGGATCAGCGGGTGATTGAAATCCCGAAACCGATTTGGCAAATCATTCTACGTTTGTTTATTTTGCCATTTCGCCCTAAACGTGTTGCACATGCTTATGACATGGTTTGGGGTAATGATTCGCCCATGCGTGAAATTTTATTTGAGCAAGTTGCCGCAGTAAAACAGCATCTCACAGCAAAATATCCAGAATTTGAACTGAATGTGATTCCGGCCATGACTTATGGTAATCCAGGGATTTCTACCGCTTTAGCGCAATTGGCTGAGCAGCCACAAGACCACATCGTCCTGTTTCCACTATTCCCACAATATTCAGCAACATCGACTGCACCGCTATATGATGCGATCGCACAATGGATTCCGCAGCAGCGTAATTTACCGGGTCTGAGCATTATTCGTGACTATTACCAGCATCCTGTGTTTATACAGGCCTTGGCGCAAAGTGTGCGTGATTATCAAGCTAAACATGGTGTGCCAGATAAATTATTGATGTCATTCCACGGTATTCCACAGCCTTATGCCGATAAAGGTGATCCCTATGCAGATCGTTGCCGTGTGACTGGGCATTTGGTTGCAAAAGCCTTGGGTTTAACTGCTGAACAGTATGAAATTAGTTTCCAATCGCGTTTTGGTAAGCAAGAGTGGGTGAAGCCTTATACTGATGCCACCTTGGAAGCATGGGGCAAACAAGGCGTGAAATCGGTACAGGTCATGAGCCCAGCATTTTCAGCGGATTGTTTGGAAACGCTAGAAGAGTTGGCGCTGCAAAATGCTGAAATTTTCCAAGCAGCAGGCGGTGGCGAATATGGTTATATTCCCGCATTAAATGCGCGGGATGATCATGTTGGATTGCTCAATTTGTTACTTCAAGCTAATCTTGATGCCTTAAAGCAAACATTAGCCCATTAACGCCTTGAGGTTGTCGCCCTATGTTGCAAGTTAAAATCGTGCCCGTCACGGCATTTCAACAAAACTGTTCCATTGTTTGGGACTCTGAGTCGAAAGAAGCGGTCTTGATTGATGCAGGGGGAGAGCCTGAAAAATTAAAAGCTGAAGTTGAAGCGCTTGGTTTAACGGTCAAAGCCTTGTGGTTGACGCATGGCCATTTAGACCATGCGGGTGCGGTTGGGGCATTAACCCAAGCATGGAATGTTCCGGTGATTGGCCCGCATAAAGAAGATGCATTTTGGTTGGACATGATTCAGGAAGTTTCTGCGAAATATGGTTTCCCGATCCCTGAAAATGTCCATGTGACTCAATGGTTGGAAGGCGGCGAAACCTTGAAGCTGGGTGCAGAAGAGTTTGAAGTGCGTTTTGCACCGGGGCATACACCGGGTCATGTCATGTTCTATAACGCAAAATATGCTGTGCTTTGGACGGGTGATGTGTTATTTAAAGGCTCGATAGGCCGTACTGACTTTCCGCGTGGTAACCATCAACAATTACTCGACTCCATTCAGCGTGAATGTTTTAGCTTGCCAGATGACACCCAGTTTATTTCAGGGCACGGTCCAATGAGTACCATTGGCTATGAAAAGCAGCACAATCCTTTTGTTGCGGGTAAAGCTGGTTAAGCAACAAGATAGAGAAAATTGAATTAACAAAAAAAGGAATCCAAACGGATTCCTTTTTTATTTACCCAAATAATAGGTTTATGCACTTGAGTCCTTAGAATTGGTCTTCTTCACGGCCGCCATCAGCCTGAGGTGCATCTTGTGTCGGCAGACGATATTCGTCATTGGCCCAAGCACCAAGATCAATCAATTTGCAGCGATCTGAGCAGAATGGGCGGTATTCATTGTCTTCCCATGTGGTGAGTTTGCCACAGCGAGGGCAGTTCATGGTGGTTGGCATGGGGCAACTCCAGCGAAAATGGATGATTCAATTAGGCAAAAACAGTCGCAGTTGTTAGACTTATGCGGTTCTGTTTAGTTTGATCTGTTTATGCCTATTCGTCAATTTCAAGCGCAGCGTATGCATGCTCCCCGTGATTTTCAGTCCATTCAGCCAACTCCAATTTGTGTGGAAATTGGTGCAGGCAAAGGAAAACACGCCTTACTATTCACTGCACAACATCCTAAATTTCAGCTGATCGCAGTAGAGCGTACCCGTGAAAAATTTGTTGCGATGCAAAAACAGCATCAAATTGAAGGGCAGCAAAATCTTAGCCCTGTTCATGCAGATGCGATTCCTTGGGTTGTACATGCCTTACATCCTGCGCAAGTACAGCAATTCTTTATTCTGTATCCCAACCCTGAACCGCATAATCCTGCACAGCGCTGGTTAAATATGCCATTTTTTGAATTTCTATTGTCGCGTTTGCAGCCGGGTGGTCAGATTACCTTGGCCAGTAATATTCCTGAATATATTGAGGAAGCACAGCAGCAGTTAATCGATGTTTGGAAGCTACCTTTTGTCAAAGAACGCATTGCAGAGACTTCAGCACGCACGCATTTTGAAATTAAATATCTAGAACGCGGTGAACTCTGTCAGCAGCTAATCATTACCAAGCCTGTAGATTACACCACACGTTTTGATGATTTTCAGCCACTACAAGGCAAGCAACCCACCGAAGCATCTGCGGAATAATTGGGCATGACTCAGCGTATTGCAATCATTGGGGCAGGTCCTGCGGGATTGATGGCGGCGGAAGTGCTTAGCCAATTTGACTATGACATTCATGTTTATGAGCAAAAACCATCGGCAGCCCGTAAATTTTTAATGGCGGGTAAGACGGGGCTGAATATTTCGCATGCAGAACCCGTTGAACAATTTGTGCAGCGCTATGATCAAGTGGAATGGCTGAGTCCATGGGTTAAGCAGTGGGATGCAGCATGGATTCAACAATGGATGAAGGGGTTGGGCATTGAAACCTATATTGGTTCATCGGGTCGGGTCTTTCCTATTGAAATGAAAGCTGCGCCTTTGCTGCGTGCCTGGTTAAAACGTCTCAGTCTCGACGGGGTTCAGTTTCATTATCGACATCAAGTTTTGGACTTACAGTCCAATCAGCTGACAATTCAAAACCTTGTTGATGGATCAAATCAAGCGCTTGGCTTTGATGCGATTATTATGGCATGTGGGGCTGTGTCTTGGTCACGTTTAGGCAGTGATGGTGCATGGCAAAAATGGCTGCAGCCTGAGAGCATTGAAACTTTTCAGGCCAGTAATGCCGGTGTGGAACGCGATTGGTCAAAGTTCATGCAGCCCGTGTTTGGACAGCCTTTAAAGCGGGTCAATGCATGGGTCGATCAAGCCGAGCCGACCCAAGGCGATATCATCATTTCACACTATGGACTGGAAAGTGGATTGATCTACAAACAAGGTCGTGCTTTACGTCAACAGGTGAAATCTGCTCAGCCCATGCAGCTGACTTTGGACTTATTGCCAGATCAAAGTGTTGAGCAATTGGCAAAGAAACTACAGCCTTCGAAGAAGCAGTCTTTAACCAATGTTTGGCGTAAAGCCGGTTTAGATGTGGCGAAAGCTGCACTGGTCCGTGAACTGGTGGATAAATCTTTGTGGCATGAACCTGCCTTACTTGCTGCGAAAATTAAACACTTAAATATTCAACTTGACGGATTTCGCCCGATAGATGAGGCGATTAGCTGCGCGGGTGGTGTGAAGCGTTCAGTCCTAAATGATGGCTTACAATTGAAGCGTAATCCTTTTGTATTTGTCTGCGGAGAAATGTTGGATTGGGATGCGCCTACAGGAGGCTATTTGCTAACAGCATGCCTTGCAACCGGTCGAGCAGCGGGTGAAGGGGTTCAAAACTATCTGGTTTCTTTGCAGAGCTAAGCGCTTCAAATTGTCACAATCTTGCTGAGGAGTTGTGATATTTTGAGATGAAATTCTTCTAAGAAAGACCACTATGCGCGTACAAGAACAATATACCGGAAGCTGCTTGTGTGGAGCGGTTTGTTATGAGATCAATGGTCCGATTGGTGAGATCGTACAATGTCATTGTTCTCGGTGTAGAAAAGCCAATGGTACAGCATTTGCGACCAATGCCCCGATTGCCAAAGCAGATTTTAAAATTGTGGCCGGCGAGCAGTTTCTGAAACAGTATGCGTCTACGGCCACCACGCAGCGCTGTTTTTGTAGTGAGTGTGGTTCGCCGATCATCAGTATTAAGGCTGAAACGCCGGATTATTACCGCCTACGTATAGGTACCTTAGATACGCCTCTGACGCAGAAACCGACCTGTCATATCTTTGTCGCATCCAAAGCAGAATGGGATGATATTACAGGTGATTTACCGCAATATGCTGAACGACCATAGTGCAAATCAAGATTGAGCAATCACTTCAAGGGCATGGATGTGCCCTTGAAGTTGAGTTTATGTTGTGTCTTTAAGCTCGTGTCGCCCTCTCATTCATCCACATTGAATTTGGGTGAATAGATTGCAAAGGGTTGGAAGATTAAGGCTGTCGAGTTTTTTGTAGTTCAGGATATTGTTCCTGCCAATGTCCCAATTGTTCTTGAGCATGAATAAACTGACCGAGACCTTTGACACTATCACTAGGATTTTTTAACTCGCCATCGGCTGCTTGATTTTTCTCACGATAAATTTGTGATTGATTGTCCCAGTACTGATACATCAAGCCTTGAATATAACGGCCTTGCTCAGTTTTCATTTCGAGTTCTTTGAGCATATTCAGTGCTGACTGGATGTTGTCACGCTTACGCTGTGTAGCAAATTCATCGGTGAGTTTGCCTTCCTCACGCAGTTTCATCAGCTCATCTTCCATCTCATCGCTAATTTGACTAAAGCTCTCGTCATATTGCGTCAGAAGCGTTAAGTCGTGTAGATCATCTGGGGTCTTGGCAAAGTTTTTAATAGGATCACTACTCAGCTCTTTCATGATTTGATCGTCGGAACTGATTTCACTATTTTGTTCCACCGTTTTTGATGATTTTTCACATGCAGTGAGTCCTAAGACTGTACCCATGAGGAAGATGACACTGAGTTTTTTTAAAGAGATTGGCATGAGCATAATCGTGTCCTAATGTGTTTTTCTAAAGATATAGACATGCGTGATATAGGGGAAATCAATGAAATCCTGCGCAGTCTTTTGGGTTGATTCAGCCACGATATTTTCAAATTGTTGTTTCAGTTTTTGTTGTTCATCCGGGTTTAACGCTGCAATAAAACTGGTGGACAATAATCGTTTGGAAACCACGTGTTCCACTGTACCATGATGCAATTGTTGAAAGGTGGTTTCGGCAATTAATTTGAACACTTGCTGCTGCTCAAACACTTTTTGCCATTGCCCACTATGATAACGTGGTGTGTCACCTTCGAGTTCACTCAAGACATCAGCGAGTTGTTTGACCCAATTGACTTGGATATCACGCTGGTTCCAAATCAAAACAAGATCACCATTGGGAACTAAGATACGACTGATTTCATTGAGGGTTTCAGGGGTGGCAAACCAATGAAAAGATTGGGCACAAAATACCGCTGCTACAGAATGATCATGCAGTGGAATCTGATCACTTTGGGCGGCTAAAGTTGCAATATGCGGATGTTTTTTCTGCAATTGTTGCAGCATTTCATGCACAGGTTCGATCGCGGTGATATTTTCACTGAGTGGGCGAATATACTCGAGAAATTTGCCTGTACCTGCGCCTAAGTCCACCAGATGGGATTGAGGGGCTAAAGCTAAATGTTGTTGTAGCCACGCACTGATTTCAATCGGGTAGTCAGGACGGGCTTGTTGATAGAGTTCAGCTGCAGAGCTAAAGCCTTGTTGTGCGGCAGGATGTATTGAATGTGTCATATTCTGCACTTTTTAATCTGTATGACCTCTATAAAATAGCATATTCGGAACAAGATAAACTTTGAATGCAACAAGGAAGGAAAAGCGTGACGCAACAAGGACTGGAGCAAAGTACAATGGAAAAGCACATCATTTTTGAAGATGATCAAATTCGTGTCATTTTTCAGCCTGGCAGTTCTCGTGAGCTTATTTTCTCCTTCGGTGATTTGATTACCCGCGCCAAGGGCTTGAGCATTAATGCTGAGAAGTCTTTGCAAAAATATGATTTTAATGTGATCGGTGTGATGCCGAAACAAAAATCGTGGTTTCCAGCATCATCAATGCAACCGATGTATCAAGCCATCAAGCCGATCCTTGAACAATTTGATCTGCGTATTGCCTATGGTGGTTCCATGGGTGGCTATGCAGCCATTAAGTATGCCAATTTATTTGGATTCCAGCGCGTGGTGAGTATGGTGCCACAGTTCTCCATAGACCCTGAAGACATTGTCGATACACGCTATGGCATGTTCTTTCAACCTAATCTGCATGCCAATATGCGAGTACTTGCTGAAGATGTATCGACTACACGCGAATATATCGTGGTGTATGATCCTTATTGTCCAGAAGATCGCGCTCACTTTGAAAAACTACAGGCTTTAATTCCGCATGTGCATGTGTTGCATCTGCCGTTTACAGGGCATGATGCCATTGCGGTATTGGCGAGTTCAGAACTGTTAAATGATTTCTTGAGACATCCATTTGATGCGCCGTATTTTTATCAAAAAATGCGTCGGGTTAAGAAAAACAGTAAATTCTACTATCGAAAAGTCATCGAAAATTTACTGACACGTCATCGTGATGCCTTGGGTGAAATTTTAAAAAGCAATTCGTTTCAGCTTGACCCTCAGTTTTTTGATGCCAAACAAAAACAAACCTTATTACGGGTATTGTTTAATAACAAACAAGTCAGTGAGCAAGATCTGCAAAAGTTGGGGATCACGACCTTTTTGCCACAGGAAAATCGTAGCCTACTACTCGACCAGTTTGAACATGGTTTAGTGTTTAATGTGATTAGCCAAAAAATTGAAAGCTATGCAGCCGGTGTGATTGCGCTGAACCATAAGTTTTTGATTCCTTTACAGCCAAAAGGCACAGGTCTAGTTTACGTCCAAGTCCAAGATGAGCGTTACATGGTGGTGATGAATGACCGTCAGGTAATGAAATTAGTCTTAGCACAAGATGAACTTGCGACAGGTATGCACCCTCTTTTAATGCAGAAATATGTGGGCTATTACACGCTGAACTATAAAGAACTGCGTTTGAGTAGCGATGAATTTGGTCAAGTCTTCTTTGTCGAAAACCCCGATGCGTCTTGCCAGTTCGTGGTGCAGCCCGAACAGATTTAAGCTCGACATTGGGTTGAAAATCCAAAGCTTGCTAATTTGTAGGAAGAGATTATGATGAGAGAAAGGCAGTATAAAAAACAATCATACTGCCCAAAACATCATAAGGAATATGAGGGGTATCAGTATGCATTCAACACAGATGCTTGCTGTATTATTCATCTTAGTGCTAACCATGGGTTCAGCCTATGCACAGGGGGTTAGTTCAAGCATACTGATTTTTAGCAGCAGTATGTTGTTACTTACGATACTAACCATTTATGTCATACTCAAAATTCGAAATTCACTGCAACATCATCTCGATAAACCCGCGAAATAGCGGGTTTTTTATATGCTGTTCGATTGCACTTTGGTGCATCACAGGTTTTAATCATTCACAATCGAATCTTTATAATCGGCCAGAAGGGAAGCAGCCATGAAAGCGGTATTTCTAGATTATCAGTCTCTAGATAAACAGGACTTAGATTTTAGCGGACTAGAAGTACAGTTTGATGACTTGACGCTCTATCCCGCAACAATGGCTGCAGAGGTTGCTCAGCGCATACAAGGGGCTGATGTGATTATCAGCAATAAAGTACACATCAATGCTGAGCACATGCAGCTCAATCCGCAATTAAAACTGATCTTAATTTCTGCCACTGGCACCAATAACGTTGACCTTGTACACGCACAGCAACAAGGCATCGTGGTGTGTAATTGCCAAGCTTATGGCACCGCTGCGGTTGCACAGCATACCTTGATGTTAATGTTGAACTTGGCGACATCATTTCGACAGTATGATCGGGCGGTTCAACAGGGAAATTGGCAAAAAGCGGATCAGTTCTGCTTACTGGATTTTCCAATTATTGAGTTGGCTGGTAAGACTTTGGGGATTGTCGGCTATGGCGAATTGGGGCAAGCCGTGGCACATTTAGCTAAAGCTTTTGGTATGAAAATTATGATTGGTGGACTACCGAATCGCCCCATGGCGGCTGAACGAGTGGCCTTTTCTGAGATGTTAGCGCAGGTCGATTTTCTGAGTTTGCATTGTCCTTTAACAAATGATACTCGTGATTTACTCAATCATGAAAGCTTGGCTCAAATGAAAGCATCGGCCTTTGTGATCAATTGCGCACGAGGTGGTGTTGTCAATGAAACTGCATTAGCCGAGGCATTAAAATTAGGGACGATCGCAGGCGCAGCAACCGATGTCTTGACGGTTGAGCCACCCAAGCAGGGTAATGTGCTGCTCGACCCAAGTATTCCAAATTTAATTATTACCCCACATAGTGCATGGGGAAGCGTCGATGCGCGACAACGCATTGTGCAGCAATTGGTGGAAAATGTAGAAGCCTTTAAAGCGGGGATGGTCATTCGGCAGGTGAATTAAAACGAGTTTAAGGAACCTTATTTTTGAACAAAGCTCTATATAAATAGGGATGTCTATGCAGGTCGATCTTGCCAATAAAAAAAGTTTAAGATTATTTTGCATGCTGATTCTCTTTACCGCATGCATCTCTTGGGCATGGTACAGTTATGTACTAAATATCAGTGAAAATTATTTATTCCAGAACCCCGATTTTGAAGTTCATAAATTTATGCCGACCTTACAAGTTGTGCTGGTTTCGGTATTTTTTATTGCGCATTTCGTCTTAGCACTTATTGATTTTTTAAATCGCTATTGGTATTGGGGACTATGGCTGGTTGTAGTACCTATTATTGTGGGACAGGTCTATTTTTCTGTCTTTGGATTGGTTGCTCATATTGATCATTTATCAGTCTGGGTTGACTATCCATTTTGCCTGTTGATGCTTATTCAAATCTGTACAGCATCGTTTGTACGTAGGCGATATCTCAAACCTGCTCCTTAATGCTTAATTTAATAGCTAAATTTGAGTTGATGAAATTCACCTATTCGCTAGGTAGATCTTAGAGAATATGTAAAGGAAGCTTCTAGCAATTTTTCAAAAATTTAGCATTGAAATGATTTTTGATCCGCTCAAATTCAAGTTCAGTCTTGATACTGTTTGGCATCATGATTCGTAAATAACTTTTTTCGAGTTTAAAAGGCTCTTTGGTATTGGGTACAGGATTAAAGCCACCATTTGGGTAGATCAAATTTGTCTCATAAGCACGTAAAATCTGATCATTGTGAAAATAGAAACTTGTTAGGGATTGATTGGATTCTCCAAAAAGATAAAGATTAATTTTGCATTGACCATCGAGTTGATACAGTGTCGCTTCATTGCCTTCAGTCGATTTGTATTCTTCGTCATCTAGCATCTCTAAGGTTTGTAATAATTTACCTTCGGCATCATGATTATATTGGTATGAATCGTACAATTGGGGAAAAATAGTTTGCAACTGTGGATAACTTTTCAACAATTGTGGAAAACGTTGTAAGCCAATCACAGAGCTAACACAGAGCAGAATGCCAAGCAAAATACCAAATAAAATTCGCATTTTTTTCTCATTAATTCATTGTTTTTATAGGCATAGGCCAAAGACTAAAAGTATTTAATTTTGGTTTTAAAAAAGCCCAACCAAAGTTGAGCTTTTAAATGTAGTGTTAAATTATAAATCAGTCACAGGATAGGTTGTAGACGTCGAACTCGAAGGATAGCTACTTTGAGGATATTGATTGTTATTTTGCCCTGCATTGTTGCTCGGAGCCGTATTGATTGTATTGCCTGAAGACGGTTCACTCAACGACTGTTGGCTAATGGGCGCAAGTTGGCTAGTTTTACCTGTAATATTTTCACGGGTTTGTTTCAATTTTTCATTTACGTTTTGAGTGGCTTGCTGTGCGCCCTGATCAACCTGTTGCACTGTATTTTGAGTAGCAGTTTTCGTATTGTCCCAAGCTTGGTCAACCGAAGGCTTAATTTTAGAAATTCCGCGTTCAGTCATTTCACCAATATTTTTAGCAGCACCGACCACGCCTTCTTGGGCTTTATAGGCCCAAACATGTAATAAATTTGGATTATCGCCATAAGGGCTCACAGGCTTTTTCGTTTGTTGCTCAATACTTTGCGCTGCTGTGTTTTCTTGTGCCCAAAGCACGGGTGTCGTGAATATTAAGCTTAGGCATAACGTTGCTTTTAATGAAATCTTCACAGCTTCACCTCTGAATTTTATAGATTTTCTATCTGATGAATGGTTTTAACGCATTATAGGAAAAATTGCAGCGAAAAAAACCTGCCGTAGCAAAATCAATACAGCAAATGAGAGCTTTGTACACTTTTGTATTTTGCCTAGGGTAAAAAAAAGGCCCACTGAAGGGTGAGCCTACTCTCTGGAGGAGAGGGTATGAAAGCCAGTTTATTTATTTGTGAGCACCTAAGCTGGCTTCATGTGAGCTATGGACTTCAGCTTGTGCGACAGGCGTTTGCAACTGTACATTGCTACTGCCACTCACATTGGCTTCTTGACCTTTTTGGAAATTCGCTTTGGTTTGTTGCCATTTTTCACTGGCAAATTGGCGACCTTCCTGAGCTTTTTCACCTAAATAACTCTTGGTTTGATTAACTTTGTTGTCGACATTGCTTTTACGTTCATCGAGTTTTGCTTTGTCTTTTGCAGCTTTTTCATCGAGCTGTGCTTTACGCTCATCAAGCTTAGCTTTATTTTGCTCAGCTTTGGCATCGATCTTGGCTTTCGCTGCATCTGATTTTTCATCTTTAGACTGTTTTAGGTCAGCCCATTTATTTTTAGCATCTTGCTTTTTGTCTGCACTGAATTCTTTGGTGTCTTGCCATTTTTCTTGGGTGAAGGTTTTGGTCTTATCGACGCCTTTCTCAATTTTGTCACCCGCTGTATGCGCAGACTGATTAATGTCTTGTTTTAGATTTTGCAGTACAGACGGTTGCTGTGTTTCAACTTTCGCATTGGCTTCTACTGCGGTGTTCGCAAATAGTGGAGTGGTTGCGAATAATGCTGCGGTGATCAGTGTTGTTTTAAATAAAGGTTTCATCTTTGCATTTGTCCTCTTTTATTGAACGCTGCTGTTGCACTCAGCATTAGCGCTTTTGGAGCAGAGGACATCTTAAGAGTAAAAAAAAGCAAAAAGTGGTTTTGTGCGATAAGTCACACAATGCGATAACAGCTCAGATACGCGGAAGTTTGAAGTGTGGAAACTTGGTTAAGTTAATGCAGTATTGTAATTTTATGAAAATACAGTGGCTTATGTGTGTTTTGCGCGTTGCTGTGGTGTGGTTCTAGTTACGATTTTCATGATTAAAAATTATGGGTTTGAACAGATTATGGTTCAAGATTCAACGAAAAATGAAACCATACCTCCATTTTGGAGATATGGTTTTTATTATTTATTCACATTGTGTAAGCGCATCTTTTGCAAAATGACCGCGTAATGCAAGGAAGTTCTTTTGTACATCCGCCGCATTTAAATCAAAATTGTGCGCTGAACTTGTACCATCTTTGGCAAAGGTTGCTGTACCACCTGAAATAAGGGTTAAGCCTTTAAATGACCACTGTTCAACCGATTTTGCTTCTTCTAAATTGCCTGTAAATTCAATCACGCATTTATCTACAAATTTAGTCAGTTTTGCTTTGTTATCTGTGGTATCTGGGTAGACATCAATGTTTTGAACTTCTTGTAATACACCTGTTTCAAGTTGTGGAATCGTTGGTGCAGATGTACATGCAGAAAGTGTTAGACCCGCAAGACCAGTCAAAAGGAATGCTTTCAATTTCATAAGTTTCATTCTTGTTGAGTGTTGTTGGATTGAGTATATGAAATATATAGAGATATGCCTATAGCCTTAACAAAAGCCTTTGTATTATTTGATGGTTAAATAATTCAGAAAGCTTTTGCTAAATAACTAATATAATCTGATATAAATATTACTTATCAAACCATTCATAGATCTCCTGTATCCAATCAGGTATTTCATGATCATGTAATTTAGCTAATTCAATATAACTTTTTGAGAATTTATACTTAATTCCATCTTCTTTGAAGAAGTTCTTGATTTCTTTTTTGTGATGAGGTGGCAAGAGATAACACCATGCAGAACAATATTGTTTATAAAATTGAGCTTCTTCAAGAAAGTCCATCTTGTATTCATCTTTAAATAACTTAAGAGTTTTAGAGTAAATATCACCATTTAATACATCTTCAATAACTGTTGGAGATGTCATTTTATTATCATCGATTTTGACTAAATGAGTATTAAATTCAGTCTCTGAGTTTGCAAGTCGTTTACAACGTAAATTTTTATGTTGGTCATCATTTTTAACAGGGAAGCTAACTAATTGTTCATCAGTATCTGTTAATAAAAATATTTTACCTTTAATCTCAGTTTTAAAATCATCATATGCTGTTGATATATAATTGTATAATTGTTTTATTGCTGATGCCGAACCAACTGGAATAATTCTTAAATTTTTAGTTTTGACTAAATCATTTAGGTAGTAATTTAAATATACTTTATCTGAAGAGCCTTCACATATTAACCAGTTATATGGTTCTTCATTGGTTGAGCTAGTAATAATAGATTGAACTAAATCATTTGTACTCTTAAGTCTAATATTGGATGGAAAACTACCCTTAGAACTTGCGGTAAGTGATTTAATTTGCTCTTTATAGTGATAAAGATTTACTAAGTCTGCAGTATGCGAATCATCATTTGCTTTTGTGATTACTGTTGAATTTCCGTTAGAAATTATAGGTAAAAAACCATACCAATGAGTAGTAAATAATAATTGATGACAATTTGAACTCATATTGTGAAGTTGATTAAAAACCTCATAACATGATGACATATGTAAAGATGATTCTGGTTCATCTATTGCTAGAATTACGTTTTGCTTATTGGCATTTCTTTTCTCTAAAAGGTTTTCTGCGATATCCAATAAGGCTTTTTGCTTTTCACCTGAACTTAATTTATGAATTTCTAACCAATCATTATTCTCTTTTTTGCAAAGTTTTCTAATATTGAAAAATGCTTGAATTACAAGATTATATAGTTGTTGTGCTTTTAAATTTTGTTGGCGTTGTCCAGAAGTTCTATATGTATATTCAACTAAATCATTTGATAAACTATCAATATAGCTATTCAATTTTTGATTTATCTCTTTAATATTTGCAACAGTAATAAGTTTTTCTAACTCATCATATAAATTTTCACCCATTAGTTTTTGGATTTCGTTTGTTTCAAGTTGAGTAAAAGTTTCAGTATTAATTTCTCTCGGAATATAGATATATTCGAAATGATCTTGGATTTTTTTATATATTTTACCTAGTATTTCGTTATAGAGTACTAAAACATTATCATCTTGTATCTCTTCAGTTGTATAGTAAATATTTATTCTATGAAAAATTGATAAATTTATATTTGAAAAAAAGTCTTTTCCAAGGGCAATTAAAAAATATTCCTCAGTATCAGTGTATTTTAATAAACTATCTCGATGTTCTAAAAACTTTTTAAGCTGAGAAATATTAGGTCTAGGTACATCTGTTTTGTCATTAGCCTGCATTAAAAAATCATGCATAGTCTGAAGTATTACAGCTTCTTCCGTGGAAAACAGTGATTTTTTTAATAAAAAAATAGGTACTAAATGTGGTAAATTTTTTGGATCGGGTGTTTGTTTATATGAAAGATTCGGATTAATAGGACGATCATTAAAGAAACTATCTAATGCTTCTAAAATCGAGCTTTTACCTGCACCATTGTCACCTAGTAATCCACAAAATTTTTCACCATCACTAATTGGAATGTAGGTTATTTTTCTATAAGTTTTAACATTCCTTAAGAACATCCCAATAATCATTTCTTTTATTTCACAATATAAAAAAACCGTTATAAAGATAACGGTTTTTTTATTATTTTACAAATGCTTAGTATTAATGTTGAAGTACTGAAATATCAGCCACTTTCGTGAACAAGTCACGAAGCTGTGCAAGCATACGTAAACGGTTTGCTTTCAGGTCAGCATCATCTGCCATCACCATTACACCGTCAAAGAATGCATCGACTGGCGCACGAAGTGCAGCAAGTGCAGAAAGGGCAGCAGTGTAGTCCTTCGCAGCAAATAACGGCTCAACCACAGGTGTGATTTTCGCAAGTTCAGCGAACAATGCTTTTTCAGCATCTTCAACCAAGTTGGCTTCAACCACAGCGCCTTCAGGTGCAGCTTCTTTCGCAAGAATGTTTGCAACACGCTTGTTGGCAGCGGCAAGTGCAGCAGCTTCAGGTAAGTCACGGAAATGATTTACCGCATTTACACGTTTATCAAAATCAAGTGGCGATTTTGGAGAAAGAGCTTGAACCGCTTGAATCACATCTACAGCCACGCCTTGGTCTTCGTATTTTGCACGGTAACGACCTTCAAGGAATGCAACAGCATCGTTTAAAGTCTTGCCGTGATCTTTCAATACATCGCCATAAGCAGCAAGTGCAAGTTTGATTAGATCTTCAATCGAAACATCTAAATCATTTTCAGTCACAAGACGCAAGATACCAATGGCTGAACGGCGTAGTGCAAACGGGTCTTTAGAACCTGTAGGCGCCTGACCAATACCAAAAATACCTGTGAGCGTATCTAAACGGTCAGCAAGCGCAAGCGTTGTACCGGTCTTGGTTTTTGGTAAAACGTCACCTGCAAATTTAGGTAAGTATTGTTCACCTAAAGCTTGTGCCACTTCATCATTTTCGCCTTCAATACGTGCGTAGTAAGTACCGGCAATACCTTGAAGCTCAGGGAACTCACCCACCAACTCAGAGGTTAAGTCGCATTTTGCAAGGAGTGCAGCTTTTTCAGCATCTGCTGGGTTTGCACCAGTGATTGCAGAAAGTGCAACAGCCAAAGTCGCGATACGTTCAGACTTGTTCCATAGTGTGCCAAGTTCTGCTTGGAACACCATGTTTGCAAGTTTCTCTTTACGAGATGCAAGCGGTTGCTTTTGGTCTTGTAAGAAGAAGAATTCAGCATCTGACAAACGTGGACGAACGACTTTTTCGTTACCTTCAATAATTTGAGACGGATCTTTCGACTCAATGTTTGACACAGTAATGAAGTAAGGTTGAAGTTTATTGTCGCTATTCACTAAGCAGAAATATTTTTGGTTGTCCTGCATCGTGGTGATGAGTGCTTCTTGAGGCACTGCAAGGAAGCGTTCTTCAAAGCTTGCACGAAGCGCAACTGGCCATTCAACCAATGCTGTTACTTCGTCACGTAAGTCCGAAGGGACAATCGCAATGGCATTTACTTCATCAGCCAAAGCTTTGACTTGTTGGTCGATGATGGCTTGGCGCTCTTCAAAGTTTGCAATCACTTTTGCAGTACGCAGGGCATCAAGATAAGCATCGGCATTTGTAAGTGTAATTGCTTCAGGAGCATGGAAACGGTGACCATAAGTCACGTTACCTGCTTGGTGATCCTGAATGGTTGCTTCAATTACATCACTGTCTTTCAACAACACAACCCATTTTACAGGACGTACAAACTCAGTACGGCTTGCCGCAGAACGCATGCGTTTTGCAATTGGTAGGTTATCTAAAGCAGCTTGTAAAATTTGAGGAAGTAAAACATCAAGGCTTTGACCTTTTACATCTTTTAAGTAGCACACTTTTTCAACTTTACCTGCTTGGAAAGTTGAAACTTGATCAACCGTAATGCCTTGACCGCGCATAAAGCCTTCTAAAGCTTTAGTCGGTTTGCCTTCGGCATCAAACGCTGCTTGTTTAGCAGGGCCATCAAAACGTTTTTGTGTGTCTGCTTGTGCACCGTCTACATTGACAATTTTCAATGCAAGGCGACGTGGTGCTGCATAAGCTTCAATCGCATCAAATGCAAGACCTGCGTCTTTTAAACCTTTTACCGTTTCTGCATGAAGTGCATCACGTAATTTTTTTAAGCTTTTTGGTGGAAGTTCTTCGCAGCCTAATTCGAACAATACGGTATGTTTAGACATTATTTGCTCTCCTTAGATTCTACTTTTGCTTCAGCTTCAACTTGTGCTTTTAACTGAGCTAATACTTCGTCACGTAAAGCAGGTTCTGCCATCGGGAAGCCAAGCTTCGCACGCGCAGCGACATAACTTTGGGCAATCGCACGAGCCAATGTACGTACACGTAAAATGTAACGTTGACGTTCAGTTACTGAAATTGCGCCACGTGCATCAAGCAAGTTAAAGCTATGAGATGCTTTAATCACTTGTTCGTATGCAGGAAGTGGAAGTTCCGCTTCCATCAAGCGAGTTGCTTCAGCTTCATAGAAGTCAAATAGCTCAAACATTTTTTCAACGTTGGCATATTCAAAGTTATAGGTTGATTGTTCAACTTCGTTTTGGTGGAACACGTCGCCATAAGTCACTGTACCAAACTGACCTTTAGTCCAAACCAAGTCGTAAACTGAGTCTACACCTTGGAGGTACATCGCTAGACGTTCTAGACCGTAAGTGATTTCGCCAGTTACAGGGTAGCATTCAACACCACCGACTTGTTGGAAGTAAGTGAACTGAGTCACTTCCATACCGTTTAACCAAACTTCCCAACCTAAGCCCCATGCGCCAAGTGTTGGAGATTCCCAGTTGTCTTCCACGAAACGAATGTCGTGAACAAGGGTATCAATACCAATGGCTTTTAATGAATCTAAGTACAACTGTTGGATGTTGTCTGGGTTTGGCTTCAACACGACTTGGAACTGGTAGTAGTGTTGTAGGCGGTTTGGGTTCTCACCATAACGGCCATCTTTAGGACGACGAGAAGGCTGAACATAAGCCGCGTTCCAAGTTTCAGGGCCTAAAGCACGTAGGAAAGTTGCAGTGTGGAAAGTACCTGCACCCATTTCCATATCGTAAGGTTGTAACACTACACAACCTTGTTCAGCCCAGTAGTTTTGTAAGGCAAGAATTAAGCCTTGGAAGGTATCAATATGCGATATGGCGCGACTCATGGTCATCCACTTAAAATTAGATAAAAATTGTGCTCAATTATAAGGATTTTGGGGGTGTGTGGCAAAGGGTTAATCATTCTTGAATCAAGCTTTGATGTTTTAATGATGCGCAGAATTTTATATTTTCCTATTGTACAGAATAAAAACGAAGTTACTTGTGGCATAAAGTGGATGAATAAATTGAATGATGAGCGATAACAATGTTTAAGAAGTCTTTTATTGTGATAAGTATGGTGCTATCTGCCTGTAGTACGACGCCTGTAGCTTTGTATTCAGATTCATCACTTCACGCTTCAAAAATTGCGACTATTACAAATTCTTGCAACGCGGAATGTAAGAATTTGATTAAACAGCAGTTAGTGGTCAGCTCAAAGTATCAAATGAGCGAAGGTCTTTTGCTTGAGGTCAATGGTCAGCAGGGGGACGCGAAAAGTCACAAGAGGAATGGCTTTTGACTCACCTATTCACGGACGGTTTACCACCGCTGTAGAACAGGGCAAAACTGAGCTCGTCATTGATCATAATTCACAGCTAGTTATCGCTCGTCCAGCTCGATTCACTGTTGATTTATTGGGTGGGCATAATTATGTGATTGGACGTATTCGAGTTGAACGAATCCCTTCGGCTTATTATGAATGGTTTCCTATTGTGTATGATGAAACAGCTCAGAAAATTATTTATGGCAGTGAAGATTTAATTGATCAAGATGAATAAGCTGACCGCCTAAATGTTCCTTTGTTTTAGTGAGTACAGATGTGAGCGCTGATAGATTTTTTATTTTAATTATCAGTAACATATAATGAGAATTTTAGGCTCATTTCTTGGGATAAAACTACGCAAGTAAGCGGCGTATACATCATTCAAAAGAATCAAAAGTAAAATTTATAAGATAAAGATGTAAGTTGAATACATCTTATTGCTTGCATGGCTTTATAATTGCCACATCTCGCAAAACAACAAACAAGGTATCTCGTGTTTCACGCAAAATCAGCTTGGCTCAATACGCTTAAACCCAACTTTAAAGTTCTGCCTTTAAAAGACCGCATCCTGTGTGGGGTAGGTGCTTTGCTGGGCCTGAGTATTTCTTCACTGATCAGTTGGCTGGCGCTAGATGACTTAAATGCGTGGTATATCGCCCCGATGGGCGCATCGTCCGTACTGCTCTTTGCTGTACCTGCCAGCCCATTGGCACAGCCGTGGAATATGGTAGTCGGTAATAGTCTTGCGGCCTTGATTGGCGTGACGTGTGCGATGTTTATTCCTAATTTAACCGAAGCATTTAGTATCGCGGTTGCATTAGCGATTATCTTAATGATGACCACAGACTCATTGCATCCACCAAGTGGAGCCGTGGCGATTACAGCGGTATTGGGCGGAGAGGCAGTCCATGATTTAGGCTATGCCTTTCTTTTTTATCCAGTCCTTTTAAATTCGGTCCTCTTGATGGTGGTTGCTATCATTTATAACCGATTACTAGGCAAGCAGTATCCACAAAAAGCACAAGTCAATACTCGGACGACAGATCCAACACCGACACAAAAAGTGTCGATTCAGCCAGCGGATATTCAGCAAGTCTTAGAACAGCAAAGTCAGTTGCTTGATATTAGTGAATATGACTTACAAAAAATTATTTTAGAAGCACAGCAATTAGCCAGTCGTCGTGGCCTAAGCCAGTTTCATTGTCGTGACATCATGAGTCAGCAAGTGATTACCCTGCGTGCAGAAGATGATATTCAGTCAGCATTGGAAAAGTTTAAACAAGTCAATTTGATGAGTTTGCCTGTGGTGAGTGATTTGGATCGCTTGGTGGGAAATTTGGCTTTATATGATGTAGTGGAATGGTTTAAACGTGCCGCAGACCCCAAAGCCAGTTGGGAAAATCACGTTTATCAAATTATGAATCCCAAAGTGGTGACCGTGCAGCCGGATCAACCCATTCAAGATTTAGTGCCGTATTTTGTGGAAAGATCTTTTAATTATATTCCAGTCGTTGAGCAAAAACGGTTGGTGGGAATGATTAGCCGTGCCGATATGATTGCCGCCTTATATCAACAGCTAAATCAGCAAACAAAATCTTAAGCCTTAAACTTTAATTTAAATTCATCAGACTTAAATATGGCTTTGCCAATATATAGGCAAAAAAAAGCTACGGAATCTTGGGGGAGAAACCGTAGCGACCAAACTGGGTCAAAGGATTTTAACGTCTGTCATCATTCACAGTACGAATAGGGTCTGAATAGCCATTGGTACGGAAAAAGTTATCTTGTGCTTTAGGCATGACTAACCATAAAACCAAGTACACCAAAATACCGGGAAAGGCTGCGCTTAAGCATGATACAAAGATAAAAATAATACGCAGTAAATTTGCGTTCCAACCAAAACGTTCAGCAATACCCCCCATCACACCAGCAATCATGTTAGAGCGGTTTGAGCGATATAAACCAACATTGGCCATTCAGGTCTCCTTCAAAAAAGAATAAATTTGAATATTTCCAAATTCATATTATAGAAATGGTGACAAGCTTTGCGATTTAAAGGGTGCAGAAAAAAAATTAAGTAAAGTTATGTAATTTGAAGAATTGGTTTGATTAGTTTGCCTTTAAAATAGCTTGAGTATTAATTAAATATCAACGATAACAATGAGATATGATTAACATATATCGCAAATATATGTATACAGCGTTGATTATTTGATTACAATATTAAGTCAGCAAGAACTGAAAAAACCAATGAATGATTGGTCTTGGCACATTATATGAAAACATCGGCTTCACCTTTTTTGATGAAATTTGCATATCTTTCAGTGTTTGCAGGAGTGTTCAGCCTCTCTTTTAGTGGTTGTAGTCCAACGCCTCAACCCGCAGCGGATAAGGGTGAAAGTTCAGCATCAGCTATCGCATCGGAAGTTCAAGCGAAGCAAGATCATGGAAAAAAATTAACCCAAGTGGCAGGGCAGGCGACATTGCCGAATGACGAGGACATAAAGTCAGCTCCTGTTCCTGAGCATGCCAAAATTTTTATTGGACGTTTTCATGCCAAAGTAAAATGCGATGACAGTTTTATTCCATGCCCAGAAGGCGATGCGGAGTTTATTCTTAACTTATTGCCAGATGGCACGGTACACCGCAGTATTATTCAAATTGGTAAAGTGTTTGCTGAAAAAACCAATACGCCAGGCATTAATGTGAAATACCGTAAGGATACGTGGAGTGTTAATGAAGCACATACCGAGCTGGTGGTTCATCGAAAAGAAGGCGTGAATTTTTATTATCATGTGATTAATGAAAATAAAATCACCATGGATTTAGACAAAATTCGTCAAGGTGAAGTCGACCGAAATCAGGAATTATTTTCCAAGGGTTATCCTCAGCCGCAACATGCCTATACCTTGGTGAAAGACCCAAATTAAATACTGCGAATGAAGTAAATAAAATTATAAATTGCGTTTGAGCGTTGGCGTGAAATTCGCAAATCTTGGCTAATCGAATGCAACTAGCTTATAAAAAATTGAATTATTAATACGATATAGTTAAGACAAAACAGAATTGGTGGGTTGTGTGGGGTTCGAACCCACGACCAATAGATTAAGAGTCTACTGCTCTACCAACTGAGCTAACAACCCTGGGAAAATTTTAAAAGAGCATTTTAAAATTTTAGCAAGATAAACGAAGCGCGTAGTTTTGAATACTAGGGAATATTTGTTATCTAAAATTTTTCAGGTCAAATACTTCATCTAGCAAGACAAGAATGATACTTCGCAACATCGCTATAGCAAAATTTCGAGAATGGCGAATCAAAACCAATAATGGTGATGGTTTGTCTTGGTCGGAACCTGCAGGTTTCTTTTTCTTCAACTGCCGGAAGAAAGAAGCCCTAAGAAAGAATGGTGGGTCGTCCGCGACTCGAACGCGGGACCAATAGATTAAAAGTCTACTGCTCTACCAACTGAGCTAACGACCCTTAGGGGGTATGCACAAGATTGTAATCTAAAACTGGCATTTTAGAAAGATGGTGGGTCGTCCGCGACTCGAACGCGGGACCAATAGATTAAAAGTCTACTGCTCTACCAACTGAGCTAACGACCCATCTTGTGGTATCGAAGGAAATGGTGGGTCGTCCGCGACTCGAACGCGGGACCAATAGATTAAAAGTCTACTGCTCTACCAACTGAGCTAACGACCCATTTCGCTTGATGGTGCGTATTGTAGCAAGATCTGCTTCAAGCGCAAGTAAAAATTCATAAACTTGCTTGTGTTTGATTATAAATACAACAAAGTAGCTCATTTTAGCGGATATCTGTCGCTAAAATGAGCGCTATTTGCTTAAAAACGGTATTTATATGCCTGAATATTGGCATAAATTTCAGGAGTTAAATCACAGTAAGCAGTTGCATTTGGCAGCAATACCAATAAACGTTCATCAGTTTGCTTAGGATCAAAAGCTTGTTCTTTCAGCTTGTTTTTTTGGTATTTAAATGTGCCTGTGGTTTCGACTTTTTTCTGTACACGTAAAAATACTGGCACGGCATAAGCTGGTAAGCATTTTTTAAATTGCAGAACCATTTCACTACAATCTTGTTCGTTGAGTTCGGCACCATCGGTGAGCGTGATGGCAGCCATACCTGCACGGCCATTGGTATCTGGAATTTCTACGCCATAAACCACAGCTTCAGCAATTTTATCGTACTCACTCACCATGTTTTCAACTTCAGTGGTTGAAACGTTTTCACCTTTCCAGCGGAAAGTATCACCTAGACGGTCGACAAATTGTGCATGGCGGAAGCCAATGTCACGAACCAAGTCACCAGTGTTGAAGTATGAATCACCATGCTTAAATACATCTTTCATAATAACGGATTTGTTTTTTTCCGTGTCGGTATAGCCATCAAAAGGTGAGCGACGGGTAATTTTACCGATGAGTAAGCCGACTTCACCTTTTTTGACTTTAATGCAGCGACCTTTAGCATCATGTACAGCTTCATTTTTTTCTTTATCAAACTGAATAATCGCATAAGGCGTTGGTGAAAAACCAACGGTATTGTCGAAGTTAAACACATTACTAAAGCCGACGTTGCCTTCACTTGAAGCATAAAGTTCAAGGACTTCTTCGACTCCAAAGCGTTCTTTAAACTTATCCCAAATGTTTGGTCGCATGCCGTTACCAATCATTTTTTTCACACGATGGCCTTTTTCAAGGTCTGAATGTGGAGCATCCATCAAATAACGGCAAAGCTCGCCCACATAGCCAATGGCTGATGCATCAAATTTTTGTACATCTTTCCAAAACGATGAAGTTGAAAACTTGCGACGCAGGGCAAGGGTGGCGCTACCTGCAATCACCCCACACCAACAAACTACAGTGCCTGTAGCGTGATAGAGCGGTAAAGTTACGTACATCACATCATCTTTATTCAGATTAAGGACGTGACCATATGTTCCATAAGCCAAAGTCCAACGGCTGTTGGTGAAAATCACCGCTTTAGGTAAGCCTGTTGTCCCAGAAGTGTAGATATAAAATAGGCCGTCTTTGCCTTTTACACTTGCAGTGGTGGGTGTGTTGAATTTTGGAAATTTATCAATCGCTTCTGCAAGGTTTAAGAAGCCTTTCGGTGCTTGACCGGCATCTACACGAGTGGCTTGATCTGCAAACCAATGTAAACGATCTGTAGCCACACTGAGATCATTACGAATATCTTCTACGGCTTGACGGCATTCTTCGCCCACAATTACCGCAATTGGGTTCACTAAGTTGATGCTGTGTGTCAGGACTTTGCCAACTTGTGAGGTGTTGACCAAGGCACTGGTGACGCCAATTTTGGCTAAAGCCACGATGGTTGCCACGAGTTCAGATCGGTTTTCGATCATCACCGCAATCACATCACCTTTTTTTGCACCGAGTGCAAGGTAATAGTGACCAATTTGATTGGCCCATTCATTGAGTTCGTTATAGGTATATTTTTGCTCTTCAAAATAAAGCGCATAACCCTTGGGATTACGCTTTACGGCTTTTTCAAATGCAATTCCCAAGCCTGCGGAAGTATTTGGGGTACGTAAATAGGCTTGCTTTAGACCACTCAACAGGTTGGGTACTTTGCTAATGAACGCGGGAATTTTTGCTGCAACATCAGCAATCCCAATAAGGTCGTGTTGTGTAGTTTGGCTCATGTGAATCCTATTTATTTTTCGTAATCCGATACGGTCTATTTCTTTGCAATGAAATTTGCAGCAAATTCTACAATTGTCTTTTAATCGTTTCGATCTAGTGCAATCAACCTAATTTGACAAAAGTATCAAAAAAAAACCAGTCACCGAAATGACTGGATTTTTTTATTCACCTGCAAAATAGCAAATTACTGCTCAGTTGCGGTGTTTGCTTTTTTCGGTGGACGACCGCGAGGACGACGAGGGCGTGCAGGTTTTTCACCTTCAGCGGCCGAGTTTTCGTCTACAGGAACCTCAACTTTCTTTTCTGCTTCAACGGCTTGAGCTTTTTCTTCTACTGGTTTAGTAGGAGCTTCAGACACATCTTCCGTCTTTTCAGGCTGCGCACTCACATCCAGTTCAGCTTGAACGGGTTCAGGTGCTTCAGTTTGACCTGCAACGTCGGATACATTGGCTTCAACTGTAGCAGCTTTAGCTTCTGCAACTACAGGCGCCTCAATAGCAGTGTCTGCGACAGGCGTAGCTTCCACCTCAGCATGTGCTTTTGCTTGGTCTTGTTTCGCTTGTTCAGCGGCAAGTTTAGCAAGGCGACGACGCTCACGTGGGTCATTAGCAACACGTTTATCTGACACAGGCTTTGGTGGTGTCAAATCCAACATTGGCGCTGGTTCAGCTTCAGGTGCAGCTTTTGCAACTTGAACATCACGAGTGACAGGCTTTTTCTCTACAGCTGTTTCAGCTGCAGGTGCAGTCAAAGTTGCGGCATATTCTTCCGTGAATTTTTGCAATGCACGGTTGAATGTTGGAATTAAGCCAAATTGCTCAATCAGTACTGAGCAGTCTTCACCGTATACATGCTTAATCAAGCTGCTTATAGTGTATTGACCTAGTGTCGGCACTTGAGATGGCGAAATTTTCGGAGCCTGTGCTTGTTGAGCACGAGCTTCACGCTGTTCGCGGCGGCGCTGACGAGGGTCATTGCTTGCACGAGACGGTTTTTGCTGCGCATGCTGTGGTTTATGCGCTGCTTCTTTTGTTTCAGTCGCAGGTTTTTCCACTTTTACTGCTTCAACGACAGCGGCCTTTTCGACCACTGGGGTTTCTACAGGTTTTTCAACTGCTGGAGCAGTATTTAGCGCTACGATTTCGCTTTGAGCTTGATCAACATTTACTACAAGTGCTGTTGGCATCACGTCTTGACGTGGTGCATTAACAACTTCAACTTTAGGTTGACGTTGATTGCGGTTTTCAGGTTGTTGCTCAGTTGCAACTTCCTGAGCAATCGCTTGCTCGTTCAATACGCTTTGATCGCGGTGGCGATTTGGGCGATTTGGACGTTGTTGGTTGTTGCGGTCACGACGTGGAACAGACTGCGGTTGTTCATTGTTTTGAACATCGTGCTGTACTTGTTCATTGTTATGTTGACGGCGTGAGTTACGACGGTTTTCACGTTGGTCTTGACGGTTGTCTTGGCGCGGTTCTTGACGTTCAGAACGTTGCTCTTGGCGTTCGTTTTGACGTGCTTCGTTATTGCGCTGCTCTTGACGATCTTGACGTGAAGGTTGTAACACTTCTTCATGAACTTGATGCGGTTGAGCTTCTTGTTCACGTGGTTCTTTATGCTTAGTACGCTTTTTGTTGTGACGTTTTTCTTCACGGTCAGCTTTTTCTGAATGGCTGTCACGTTCTTGTTTGTGCACAACAGAAGAAGGCGCAAGGTAAGCATTATTGTCTACGACAACAACAGGCGCTGCCGATGCAGGGGTAATTTGACCAAACTGGCCACGGCTTGCAGCACCGCTATTTACCATTTGTTCAATTGCAGCAGCGGCATTGTTTGCAGTACGCGACTGGTCAACGGTTGCAGCTTGTTTTTGAACAAATAAGTTTTCTAACCATGCACATGGACTAGATGATGCTGCAGGAGCGGCAACTTGTGCAGGTGCTTGTTGAGCAGCAACGGGTTGTTGCTTATTCTTTTTGTGGCCTTTTTCTTGTTGTTGTACAGGTGCTTGTTGCTGAGCAGCAGCGGCCTGTTCTTCACCTAAATGCCATTCAGATGCTTCGTAACCCAATTCTTTTTCGCTAGAACGTGTCGCTTCAGTGCGTTCATAGCTTGTTGGTGCAAAACCTTCAGGGTTATACGAAATTTCGTAATGTGGTGTTTCTAGGTGAGGGTGTGGAAGTACAGTCACACGAACATTTGAAGTTTGTTCAAGATATACAAGGCTGTGACGCTTTTCATTCAATAAGAATGCAGCAATTTCAACAGGCACTTCAACTTGAACTTCACCATGACGTTCACGTAGCGCAATTTCTTCCACTTTACGCATAATTGAAAGTGATAAAGAACGTAGGTCACGTACCATACCTGTGCCATGACAGCGTGGGCACACATAACCAGTGGCTTCTTCAAGCGATGGGCGTAAGCGTTGACGGCTCATTTCCATCAAACCAAAGCGTGACAATTGACCGAATTGGATACGGGCACGGTCACTTTGTGTTGCTTCACGAAGTTTAGCTTCAACCATACGTTGGTTACGGTCTTTGGTCATGTCGATGAAGTCGATCACAACCAAACCACCGATATCACGTAAACGTAATTGGCGAGCGATTTCTTCAGCAGCTTCAAGGTTGGTATTGAGCGCTGTATCTTCTACGTCGCTACCACGTGTTGATTTTGCAGAGTTAATATCAATTGAAACCAATGCTTCAGTTTGGTCAATCACAATTGAACCACCAGAAGGAAGTTTTACTTCACGTTCATAGGCAGTTTGGATTTGACTTTCGATACCAAAATGAGCGAATAACGGTTCATTTAACGTATAGGTTTTTAATTTGTCGATTTGACGTGGCATCACTGCTTTAACAAAGTTATACGCTTCGTTATACGCTTGCTCAGAGTCAATCAGAATTTCAGCAACATCATCACGTAAATAGTCACGAATTGCACGTGTAACCACACCAGCTTCTTGGTGAACCAACATTGGTGATGGACCTGAACTTGATGTGCTTTGGATTTGTGCCCAAAGGTCAAGCAAGTGTTGCAGGTCAAGTTGCAGTTCTTCTTGAGAACGACCAATACCTGCAGTACGTACAATCACGCTCATGCCACGAGGGACATTTAAAGACGCCAACATTTCTTTCAATTCTTCACGAACTGAACCTGAAATTTGACGGCTAATACCGCCACCTTTCGGGTTGTTTGGCATTAAGACCAAATAACGACCAGCAAGTGAGATAAATGTAGAAAGGGCAGCACCTTTATTACCACGCTCTTCTTTTTCCACTTGAACTAAAAGCTCAGTGCCTTCAGTGATCAATTCGCGGATGTTTGAAGTTTGGCGAGGATCAGCTTTGTAATAAGAGTTAGCAATTTCGCGCATCGACAAGAAGCCTTGACGACCTGCACCGTATTCAACAAATACAGCTTCTAAAGACGGCTCTACGCGAGTCACATGACCTTTATAGATATTCGATTTTTTTTGTTCACGGGTACGATTCTCTAAGTCAAAATCGTAAAGACGCTGACCAGTGACAAGTGCAACGCGAATTTCTTCGGCATGTGTTGCATTAATCAACATACGTTTCATGGGTGTAACACCTAATAGTGATACACAGAAGAACATCGCCTGACTCGTAGCGAGCATCAGATAGCATGGATCAAGTTGCACAGATCGAAAAACATCATCTGTGCATGTGTACCGACCTTCTTTGGGTGGGCAACGATTTTTGATTCACGTATTGATGATGGCAATACGGCTTCAATCTTTTAAACGATTAAAGTCACCTGAACGCGTTTCACTGGCGGACAAACGGTGCATTGGATGTGAGTAACTTTCACTGTCACATTGCTCGAAGAGCATCCATTCATATCTGATAGAGCGTCTTGATACGGAATTATCATCGTACCTTTACAAACTGTGCAGATCCAATGCATCAAACGTTGTGGCCTGAACACGATTTCCAGGGAGCGACTGGTCTGATGTGTATCAGTTTACGTTTAAAAACCAACCTTGGTTGGCACATATTTTTTTGGGGCAAACTGTTTTATGTACCTACGGCACAATTAAACGCAACAGTTTGCAGTTTTGCCGATATAATAAGCCTTCGGCGTCGGCATAATTCTTTTGGGACCTTTCCGAGCTAAATGAGTAATTGCTTGAAAGTTCAATGACAGTAAATACTGAAATGAATCAACTTTTACTCAGTTACGGTGGTTTCCGTGCGCTGACTATATCAAACCTTGCATCATCTGCCTATGGGCTAAGCTTATGTTTCTTGCGAAAAGTATAGCTTAAATGATCAGTTTTTAATCAATTTTAGTATTTTTTTAGGTCACAGTAACTGTATGAATTCTACGCAAGAATGGCAAAGCGTCACCTGGTTTGAAGTGGACGAGCATCAGGCGGGTCAACGTATTGATAATTTCCTGTTTAGTCGTCTGAAAGGTGTGCCTAAAAGTCGCATTTATCGTCTGATTCGTGAAAGCCAAGTCCGCGTCAATAAAAAACGCGTCAAAGCGGAAACCAAACTCAATATTGGTGACCAAGTTCGAGTTGCTCCAATTCGTTATGAGCAAAAAGATGAGTCTGCGGTTCCCGTATCGGACAAAGTGGCACAAAGTTTACTGAGCCGTGTGGTGTACGAAGATGAAGGCTTAATGGTGGTAAACAAACCTTCTGGTATTGCTGTTCACGGCGGTAGTGGTGTGGCGTATGGCTTGATCGAAGGCTTACGTGCCGCAACAGGGAAGAAATACCTTGAGCTGATTCACCGAATTGACCGCGACACTTCTGGTTTGGTGATGATTTCGAAAAAACGTAGTGTGTTAAAAAGCCTGCAAGACATGTTACGTGAGCACAAAATCCAAAAAACTTATGCTGCTGTGGTGAAAGGCGTGGTGAGTTTGGATAAGCAGCTCATTGATCAGCCTTTGCATCGTTACGAACTGGCAAATGGCGAGCGTCGTGTTCGTGTATCACCTAAAGAAGGTAAAGAGTCGAAGACGCTGTGGAACGTGAAAGAACGTTTTATGCATGCCACATTGGTGTATGCGTCTCCACTTTCGGGCCGTACCCATCAGATCCGTGTACATGGTTTAAGTATTGGTCATCCATTGGTGGGCGATGAAAAATATGGTCATGAAACTGAATACCGTGGTCCAAAGCCACGTCGTTTATGTCTGCATGCTATGCGTTTAGAAATTCCGGGTTACCAAACCATTGAAGCGCCATTGCCAGAAGATATGCAAAGCCTTGTGGCGCAGCTACGCGCGCAAAAAGCTGACAAAGTGGTGAAGTCTTCGGAAGATGACGAGTAAGTTTTAAATACGAGACTTCTCTCCCTGAGCAGGACTGCTTCGTAAGTTTTCTTTCTCCCTCTCCTTTAAGGAGAGGGCCGGGGTGAGGTAAATAAATTGATGCACTCCAGAATCTGAATTACCAAACACTGAATCAAATCTAGGAAAACGTATGAACTCAGCTGTAAAACTAGTCATTTTCGATTGGGATGGCACTTTATTTGATTCTGTGGGTCAAATTGTAGCGAGTTTAAAATTTGCAGCAGATCAATATTCACAGCCGCTGACCGATGCTGATGCGAAAAGTATTATTGGTTTAGGTCTGCCGGAAGTCGCACAGCGGTTATTTCCGACGGTTCCTGAATTGCACAGCGACATTTTGCAAAGTTATGCCGATCACTATGTGGCCCATTCCAAAGGGGATATGTGGTTTGATGGTGTCGCGGATATGTTGCAGGAATTACGCGATGCCGGTCTACAATTGGCTGTTGCAACAGGAAAAAGTCGTAAAGGTCTAGACCGTGTCTTGGCTCAAACGCAAAGTCATGAGTTGTTTCGTGCGACACGTGCAGCCAGTGAAACCAAATCTAAGCCAGATCCGTTGATGTTGGCAGAAATTTTGGCGGAAACAGGACTACGTGCCGATCAAGCCATTATGGTTGGTGATACGTCGTATGATTTAGAAATGGCCCTCAATATTCAGATGCCACGTGTAGGCGTGAGCTATGGAGTGCATACTGTAGAAACACTCCAGTGTTTTCAACCCTTACATATTGCACATAGCGTAGGTGATTTGACTGAATTTCTACTAGAACACGTGAAATTACGTCTAGCTGTATAGTTTTAGATACAAACGAGTAAAAAGGGTGAAATTTGTTTTCACCTTTTTTGTTACCAAATGAATAGTAACGCAAGCTCTACTTGATGAAATGAGTAAATTCAATTATTTAAAAAAGTAATAACACTAGATTTTTCTACAATAACAAGCAGTCTTCTAGCAAATTTACCTTAAAAAGTTGAGCGCAACTATTTGGCCTTTTACCACAAGCTGGAATAGATTTTTTGTTTGAATTTTTGGTTTTATCTTATTGTTGTTTATTGATTTATTTTTAAATTTTCAATTTATTAAACTAAATCAGATGAAATTGAAAACCTATGCGTAAAAGTTGGCCTGACGCTAAAATAATCTTTTAATCTTATCTTTTAGTCGTATAAGCCAAGTTTTTTAGTAGAGATTCAGATTTAAGGGCGAAAAAAATAGTGAATTTTATTTAATTATTTTGACTTAAGTTTTTGAATATTAATAATAAATAATGATTAATTTATAGCTAATAGCTATAGTCATAAATAAAATAAGTATTGGTATTCACTTTCTAAAATCTCGATGCTAAATGCATCTAAACATAACGTGTAGTATGTCAAGTGAAATGCTTTAGGCGAATCCTGACATGACTTTCATCACTTTGATTTTGATGGTGATCGGGATGAAACACGTTGTGCATCCAATTTTTGCAGTTTAAGGAAACATTGATGTCGAATTCTGCTGTTGTTGAATCAGTTGCGCAAGCATTACGCGATGCGGAAGTAAATCAGGCTGCGATTGCACCGATCCGTCCACAACTTGGTGGTGAAAGTGCTGATGTAGATATTGCTTATGCCGTTCAAGAAGTGAATACCAAACGTGCGGTGGCAGAAGGTCGTCGCCTTGTAGGTCGTAAAATTGGCTTAACTTCAAAAGTTGTACAAGCGCAGTTAGGCGTTGATCAACCTGACTTCGGTATGTTGTTTGCTGACATGGCGTATGGCGATGGTGAAGAAATCCCTGCTGGTTTATTGATTCAGCCAAAAGTTGAAGCAGAAATTGCTTTGGTGATTAACCAAGATTTGACCAAAGAAAAACACACCTATGCAGACATTATTAGTGCAACAGAATATGCACTGCCTGCAATTGAAGTGGTCGATAGCCGTATTGAAAACTGGAAAATCTCGTTGATTGATACTGTGGCAGATAACGCATCTTCAGCAGGTTTTGTGCTGGGTTCTAAGCCTGTAAAACTTGCAGATCTTGACCTTGTAAATTGCAAAATGGTCATGACTCGTGGTGAAGAAGTGGTTTCACAAGGTGTGGGTAAAGCGTGTCTTTCTAACCCATTAAATGCAGCTGTATGGTTGGCTGACGAAATGGTTCGTCGTGGTCGTCCATTGCTTGCAGGTGACATCGTATTGACCGGTGCCTTAGGCCCAATGGTTGTGGCAAATCCTGGTGATGAATTCAAAGTTGAAATTGAAGGCTTTGGTTCTGTGACTGCAGCATTTGCAGCGAAATAAGCTTGGGTTTTACGGAATTTTTAAGAGTACACATTCATGAAAAAGATTAAATGTGCATTGATCGGTCCAGGGAACATTGGTACTGACTTGCTTTACAAACTTCAACGCAGCGAATTTTTAGAACCAGTATGGATGGTTGGTATTGACCCGACGTCTGAAGGTTTGGCTCGCGCTGCTAAAATGGGTTTAAAAACCACTGCTGAAGGCGTGGATGGTTTACTTCCACACGTAATTGAAGACGACATTAAAATCGCATTTGATGCAACTTCTGCCTATGTTCATGCTGAAAACAGCCGCAAATTAAATGAACTTGGCGTGTTAATGATTGACTTAACACCTGCTGCAATCGGTCCATTCTGCGTACCACCAGTAAACTTAGAAGCGTTATTGGACGCAGGTGAAGTTCCGAACGTCAACATGGTGACATGTGGTGGTCAGGCAACGATTCCTATGGTTGCTGCGATTTCACGAGTTCAGCCTGTTGAATACGGCGAAATCATTGCAACAGTTTCAACAAAATCTGTGGGTCCAGGTACACGTAAAAACATTGATGAATTTACTCGTACGACTGCTGGCGCTATTGAAAAAGTGGGCGGTGCGAAACAAGGTAAAGCGATCATCATCATTAACCCTGCTGAGCCACCACTGATGATGCGTGATACTGTTCACTGTCTTGTTGAAGGTGAACCAGATCAAGCAGCAATCACTGAATCTGTACATGCGATGATTCTTGAAGTTCAAAAATATGTACCAGGTTACAAACTTGTAAATGGTCCTGTATTTGACGGTAACCGTGTTTCAATCTTCTTAGAAGTTGAAGGTTTAGGTGATTATCTTCCTAAATATGCAGGTAACCTCGACATTATGACTGCGGCAGCTGCACGTACTGCAGAAATGTTTGCAGAACGCGTATTAAACACTGCTGAAGCTTAAGGAATACCAAAATGTCTAAGATTATTATTAATGATATGACTTTACGTGATGGTATGCATCCTATGCGCCATCAAACTACACCTGAACAAATGGTTGCCATTGCAACTGCTTTGGATGATGCAGGTGTACCTTTAATCGAAGTTACGCATGGTGACGGCTTAGGCGGTAACTCTGTGAACTATGGTTTTGCAGCAGCAACCGATGAAGAATACCTAAAAGCGGTGATTCCAAACCTGAAACAGGCGAAAGTATCTGCACTTTTACTTCCTGGTATTGGTACGGTTGACCATTTGAAAATGGCACATGATGTTGGTGTAGCAACCATTCGTGTTGCAACGCACTCAACTGAAGCTGACGTTTCTGAACAGCACATTACTGCTGCACGTAAACTTGGCATGGACACTGTGGGCTTCTTGATGATGGCGCACATGGCAACTCCTGAAAAACTTTTGGAAGAAGCCAGCAAAATGGTGTCATACGGTGCAAACTGTATTTATGTGACTGACTCTGCTGGTTATATGTTGCCTCAAGACGTGACTGACCGCGTGGGTATTTTACGTGCCAACCTGGCTTCAGAGATCGAAATCGGTTTCCACGGTCACCATAACTTAGGTATGGGTGTTGCGAACTCTGTTTCAGCGGTTCAAGCTGGTGCAACGCGTGTCGATTTAGCTTCTGCAGGTTTAGGTGCAGGTGCAGGTAATACTCCACTTGAATTGTTTGTTGCGGTTGCCAACCGTATGCAAATGGAGACAGGTGTGGACTTGTTTAAAGTTCAAGATGTTGCGGAAGATTTAATCATTCCAATGATGACACATCAGATCCGTGCTGACCGTGATGCAGCAACTTTAGGTTATGCCGGTGTTTACTCATCATTCTTGTTATTCGCGAAACGTGCTGAAGCGAAATATGGCGTTTCTGCGCGTGAAATTCTTCTTGAGCTTGGTCGTCGTGGTACTGTTGGTGGTCAAGAAGATATGATCGAAGATTTGGCATTGACCATGTCTAAAGAAAAAGAAGCCAATGCTTAATTTGCTTTAAATCAAAAAGCGCCCGAAATGGGCGCTTTTTTTATGTCTCAACTGACTATATGGGCTTGGTTTTTAGTTGAGATTGAATTGATGCATAGAAAGCGGATTGAAATAAGAAAAGTTCTGCGAACCAATGGTCGATTTCGAGCAGTCATAATAGTGAAATTTAACTTTAAGCTGTTGATGATTATATAAATTAAATATTATGTGATAGCTAAATTTTATAACTTAAATAAGGATAAATCTCAGCAAAAAACTTTGATTAAACTTAAAAGCAATTAATACAGCGTATGTAATTGCGAAAAATAAAAAACTTTAAATTTTACGTTAATAAAACATGGGGTTAATTTAATCAGTCGTTCTAAATGATAAAAAAGAGTTATTGTTTTAATCTCTAAGGAAAATAAGCAGAAATAGCTTCCAAAGTTCAAGTTGTACAAAAGCCTGATAAACCTTAATACTGTAGTCGGATTTTTTTCCAAGGTATTGTTGAGCATGATGGTGCCATAGCTTAATTTGATTACTGGGAAATAAGCCATGCGTCGTCAAAATTTATGGATAGCAATTCTTGCTGCGACAGCAACATTAGGAACATCTGCAACTTATGCGGACTTTGTTGACGACAGCCAAGTACAATTGAAATTTAAAAACTTCTACTTAGACCGTCAAATTAAAGAAAATCCGGCGGGTAACTGGGGTTCATGGTCACAGGGTGTGACTTTGGATGCCAAGTCAGGGTATCAAGATATTGGTGCAGGTATTCAAGTGGGTGCGGACCTGCTGGTACAGCATGCCTTTAAACTCAATGGCCGTGATACCAATGCAGACTTTATTTTGCCGCACGATGGTAAAGAATCAAAAGATAACTTTGGTAAAGTGGGTGTGACCCTTAAAGCCAAAGTGTCAAAAACTGAATTGAAAGTGGGCGAGCTATTGCCGGTATCTCCAGTGCTAGTATTTGATCCATCACGTCAGTTGCTGACTACTTACAGCGGTGCATGGCTGGAGTCGAAAGACCTGAAAGATACCAAGTTGACCGTGGCTTATATTGACGGTATTAATAATCGTTATGATAACCAGTTCCGTGATTTAACTTTATTTTCACCAGGTAAAGAGCTGCCGAATGGAAAAATAGGTCATTTTGACAACGGTCCAGCATCTGACGGGATGTATATTGCGGGTATTGACCATCAATTTACACCTGAAATTGGTGGTAGCTATTGGTATGCCGATGTTCAAGACATCTATACACAGCAATATGTCGGCGCGAACTATAAAACTAAGTTAGGTGACAAAGCCAAACTGGATAGCCATATCCGTTATTTTGACAACTCAGATTCGGGTGACAAACTGTATGGCGAAATTGATAACCAAGCGTTATCGGTTGGTGCGAAAGTGAATTACGGTTCGCATACCTTTGGTTTGGGTTATCAACAAATGTTTGGTGATAATGCATTCCCAACACTGGGTGGATGGGTGCCGCAGCCGTACTTAGTCAACTGGGGTATAGCAACATTTACTGCAAAAAATGAAAAATCATGGGGCTTTACTTATGGCTATGATTTCTCAGAAATGGGTGTGAAAGGCTTAAATACAACTGCTGTGTATTTCACAGGTTCAGATGCAGAAATTGCTGGTCTTAAAGATCAGAAGTCAGATGAATTGAACTTAATTGTGAACTACACCGTGCCTGAAGGTAAGTTGAAGGGCTTAGGCTTCCAGGCAATGTATATCGATGCCGATTTCGATTACAAATCTGACTTGCAAGAGTACCGTGTCGCGACAACTTATACCTATAAGTTCTAATTTCTCAGGATAAAAAAGAGGGAAGTGGATTCATTGCTTCCCTTTTTATTTGCTGGGTTATTTAAAAAAGAAATACCTCAAAGATTTTATGGATATATTTTTGAATTATATATTTAAAAAACAATAACTTAAATTATAGTCTATTTGTTGTTTATGATCGTAAATATGTATCAGTTAGCAGTGGCTGAACAGGTAATATGAGATTGTAAAAACCACAAAATCCAAAAGAGTCCCCCTTGTGTTTAAATCCGTTATGGATTGAAACATAAGCTCTACGCAATACGAGGAGCATGTATGAGCACTGTTCAGATTCCTGACTATACAACTGATTCATTCTTTGGTTTAGAAGATAAATGGATTGAAACTGCTGAAGGCGAATTAACGCATTACCACGAAGTGGGTGAAGGCACACCAATTCTATTTTTACACGGTTCAGGTACAGGTGTATCTGCTGCTGCTAACTGGTGGTTGAACCTACCTCAAATTGGTGAACAAGCACGTTGTATCGCTATCGATACGATTGGCTATGGTCAAACTGTTGTTGCACCGAATACTGCTTATGGTATCCGTGCTTGGGTTGATCACGCTGTACGTACGTTAGATGCCCTAGGTATTGAAAAAACTTGGTTAGTGGGTAACTCACTCGGTGGCTGGTTAGCATTCCAAATGGCTTTGGACTATCCAGAACGTGTATTGGGTATCGTGTCTATGGGTACAGGCGGTGCTAAACAAACTGCAGCACTTAAGGCACATGCAAACCCTGTATTAACCGAGGAAGGCATCAAGAAAACCTTGTCTATGTTTGTTGTAAACAAAGACTTGATCACAGACGAATTGGTAAAAGTACGTTTCGCTTCTGCTGCAAATGACTATGCATCAAATCGTTTGATGGATGTTGTTGGCGCACGCGACCGTGACCGTTTCGAATTCCCACTCGACTTTGAAAAAATGAAAGACATTACTGTGCCAGTATTGCTTATTCATGGTGTACAAGACGTGGTGATTCCTGTATCTCGTACGTGGGATATTTTGAATACCGTTCCTCATGCTGATGCGCATATTTTCAGCCAATGTGGCCACTGGTCTCAAGTTGAAAAAGCAGAAGAATTCAACACCGTGATTAAAGATTATTTAAAAGCGCGTGGTGTGTAATTTCTTGTCACTGACATGAAATTCAAAAAAAGGATGGTTTTGCCATCCTTTTTTTTATATAAATCTTTTGAAAGAAATAATTTAAATGAGTATTATTCTCATTAAAAGGTCGACAGTGTACGGTCTAAATCAGTAAAAAGGCATAAAATAAGCTCATCTAAATGGTTGGGGAAGGGGAATTATTTATTAGACTTAAGTTGTAAATCGGCTATTTTTAGCAATTTTTATCAATGTCTAAACTAAAATTTATAAGTTATTTTCCATCAAGTCGATATGTATGATAGATAAAATGCGTCGATTAAAACATTTAAACGATTAAAAAAGCGACTTTTTAGCCATAAAAAAAGCACCATTATTCATTTTAAAAATAATGGTGCTATATCTATAAATTATGACTTGGCGAAAATTAACGCTGTTCGCGATTGATATCGAGATAAAAAACTTTGGTTAGCAGTTCAAGGAATTTATCTACAGCCACAGAACTCGCCGTTTTTCGGTAACTTACGTACAGGTCTAGATACGGTAATTCGACATCTAAAGGACGAATCACAGTATTGTTCATGGTTAATGGCGCGATGTATCCCGGTAGGATCGTGCAGCCTAAGCCCATGCCGATGGAGTTAATGTTAAACAGGATATTGTCGGCTTTTTGCACGATATTAAATTGAACGCCATGGTTAGAAGCAAAGTCTAAAATGGCTTCATGCAATGTGCCTGATTGTTCGCGTGCAGGAATGATAAAATCAATACCATTCAATGCTTTAACTGGAATACGTTCGTACTTCGCTAAAGGGTGATCTTTGGGTAAAATAAAGATCAATGGTTCACGTAGTACAAACTGACTTTCAATTTCGTCGCTATGAAAGTTATTGCGAGTAAAAGTGATATCTAGTTCACCTTTTTGCAGTAATTTCATCTGATCGCGATTATTTAAACTAAGTAATTCAATTTTGAGTTCTGGGTTTTGAACACGCAGATTTGGCAAGACGTATGGGAAGATTTTCATCTCTGCGACAGGCACAAAACCAATGCGCAGCATCTGTTGTTTGGCTTGTGAAACCTGACGTGCCATCGCTACGGCCTTGTCTGCTTGAGCTAGTGTCAAACGTGCTTGTTCTAGAAATACGGCACCTTCTTCTGTGAGCTCAACTTTGCGTTTAGTCCGGTGCAACAATTTTACGCCGACATCTTCTTCAAGATCTTTAATTTGTTGGCTTAAAGAAGGTTGAGCAGTATAAAGTTTTAACGCAGCTTTACTGAAATTGAGTTCTTCAGCAACAGTAATGAAGTAGCGTAAGTGTCGTAATTCCATATAATCAACCCGTGGAGTAATCCAAAAAATGTCTTACTTAGAAGTTCGTTCAGTATAATCTATAAACAACTATTGCGTGAGGATTATTTTGCCATTCACGAAATAAATGGTGTTCTCGGTAATTTAAAAAAAATACTATAAAAAAAATCTACCGTAATAATCCATAAAATCTCTTAATTAAAACAAAATAAATATTTCCCGAATATCGCTCTAAAATCCATCATCGTTGAAAAGTTGAGTCTATTACTTTGTGCCTTATGGTCACAGGAGAGCTTTTCATGAGTGGAAAAATTGATGTGCGCGAAATCGATGCTTTAGTCGATGCACAAAATGGACGTATCACGCCATCTATCTATACCGATCCAGACATCTACGAACTTGAATTAGAACGTGTGTTCGGTCGTACATGGTTATTCCTATGCCATGAGAGCCAAATTCCTAAAGCCGGCGATTTCTTCAATACCTATATGGGTGAAGATCCAATCATCGTGGCACGTCAAAAAGATGGCTCAATCAAAGCATTCTTAAACCAATGTCGTCACCGCTCTATGCGTGTGAGCTTCGCGGACTGTGGTAATACACGTGCGTTCACTTGCCCATACCACGGCTGGTCATACGGTATTGACGGTTCTCTAAAAGATATCCCGCTTGAAGATCGTGCTTACCCACATGGTGCATGTAAAGAGCAATGGGGTCTGGTAGAAGTTAACCGCGTTAAATCATACAAAGGCTTAGTATTCGGCTGCTGGGATGAAACAACTCCAGATCTAGAAGAATACATGGGCGATATCGCTTGGTACCTGGACGGCGTTGTAGACCGTCGTGAAGGTGGTACTGTGATCGTTGGTGGTGTACACAAATGGGAAATCGACTGTAACTGGAAATTTGCAGCTGAACAGTTCGCTTCTGACCAATACCACGCGTTGTTCTCTCATGCATCTGCGATTCAGGTGCTTGGTGCTAAACCAGATGATGAATCTTCTAAGAAATTAGGTGCTGCACAAACTGCCCGTCCAGTTTGGGAAACTGCCAAAGACGCGATCCAATACGGTTCACGTGGTCACGGTTCAGGCTTCTTCTTCACTGAGAAACCAGACGCAAACGTATGGGTGGATGGTGAAGTAGCAAACTACTTCCGTGAAACGTATGAAGAAGTGAAAGAACGCCTAGGTGAAACTCGTGCACTGCGTCTTGCTGGTCACAACACCATGTTCCCAACACTATCTTGGTTGAACGGTACTGCAACGCTTCGTGTATGGCACCCACGTGGTCCAAACAAGACTGAAGTATGGGCATTCTGTATCTGTGATGCGGACGCGCCAGAAGATGTACAAGCAGCATTTGAACGTTCTGCAACACGTGCCTTCGGTCCTGCTGGTTTCCTAGAGCAAGATGACTCTGAAAACTGGATCGAAATCCAAAAAGTATTACGTGGTTATAAAGCACGTCAAAACAAACTCATTATGGAAATGGGTAAAGGCAACGAGAAAGTACGTGAAGATGGTATCCCGGGTATCACTAACTATATTTTCTCTGAGACTGCAGCACGTGGTATGTACCGCCGTTGGGCAGATTTATTGATTCATGAAAAATGGGAAGACGTTGAAGCTGCGGCTGACGAATATGAGAAGGAGCTTATGAAATGAGTCAAATTAGTTTAGAACTCCATCACCAAATTAGTCAGTTTCTTTATCGTGAAGCAAAATTGCTTGACGATTGGAAGTTCCGCGATTGGTTAGCTGTATTAGCTGAAGATATTTCTTATACGTTACGTACAACACCAAACGCGCAAACACGTGACCGTCGTCGTTCGATTGAGCCGCCAACAACTTGGGTATTTAACGATACTAAAGATTTGTTGGAACGCCGTGTAGCTCGTTTAGAGACAGGTATGGCTTGGGCTGAAGAACCTCCTTCACGTACAACACACATGGTTTCAAATGTGATTGTTGAAGCGACTGAAGTTGAAGGCGAATACGACGTTTACGTAACGTACTTGTTGTACCGTACCCAGAAAGAGAAAGATGTAACAATCTACTGTGGTAAGCGTCACGACAAGATCCGCAAAGTCGACACTGAGCAAGGTTTCGAAATCTTCAACCGTAAGATTACCCTTGATCAGGTGACTTACAACTCACATAACCTGAGCGTGTTCTTCTAATGAATAAGATTTTTGTTTGCCAAGTTGACGAATTAGACGAAGGCGAAGCATTGAAAGTAGATTGCGGCGTTAACGGTATCGATGCGCTTGCAGTATTCAACAACAATGGCGAATTTTTCGCGATGAACGACCGTTGTTCACATGGTAATGCTTCAATGTCTGAAGGTTACCTTGAAGATGATGGCACTGTTGAATGTCCACTTCATTCGGCTCGATTCTGTTTGAAAACTGGTCAAGCATTATGCTTACCAGCAACAGATCCTATCAAAACATTCCCTGTGATTGTTGAAGATGGTGCTTTATACGTAGAGATGGCAGGAGAGTAATCATGGGTTGGCTACAAGGCGAAGTTGCACTTATTACCGGTGGTGGTTCAGGCTTAGGCTGGGCATTGGTTGAACGTTTCTTAGAAGAAGGTGCACAAGTTGCTGTTCTTCAACGTTCTCAATCGAAAGTTGATGCATTGAAAGAACATTTTGGTGACCGCGTGCTTGCGATCGCAGGAGATGTAGCCAGCTATGAAGATAATGTTCGCGCAGTTCAAGCAACTGTAGAACATTATGGCAAACTTGACTGTTTCGTCGGAAACGCAGGTATCTGGGATCATTACGCAGATATCGTCAATACATCGGGTGAACAGCTGGAAAAAGCTTTTGATGAGATTATGGGTATTAACACCAAATCTCTCATCTTAGGTGCCAAAGCTGCACTTGATGCATTGATAGCTTCAGAAGGTTCTATCATATTTACTTTGTCTAACTCAGCACTGTATTCGGCAGGCGGAGGCCCTGTATACACAGCGTCTAAGCATGCTGGCGTTGGGATCATGAAAGAATTAGCCTACGAGCTTGCGCCTAAAGTACGAGTGAACGCTGTTGCTCCGTCGGGTATGAATGTAAACATCAAAGGTGCTGCTTCTTTAGGCCAAGAAAACCTCGGTCTACTCGATGCACGTGATCCTGAGAAGATTGCACGCGGCATGCCGCTCAATTTCTTACCCGAACCTGAAGATATGACTGGTTCATACGTGTTATTGGCTTCTCGTCAAAACAACCGCCCATTAACTGGTGTTTTAATTAATGCTGAATGTGGTCTGGGTATCCGTGGTTTACGTCAACCACGTGCTGGCTTCTTTGACGAGATTTAATTCGCCAAATACGTAAAGGACTTACTCGGCAGCCGTCTTGGCTGCCTTCCGTTTAGGAGTCACCCATGGCCGTTAAACTTATTTGTGCATCGCACAGTCCCCTAATGGAATTCGCTTCTCCGCAAGAGAAATACAAAGAGGAAAAAGTTCGCGAAACTTTTGCCAAACTTGCTAAAGAAGTTGAAGACTATAATCCAACATTGATCATTACTTTTGGTCCAGACCATTTCAATGGTTTCTTCTATGACCTCATGCCATCTTTCTGCGTCGGTATTCGTGCCAAAGCAGCAGGTGATTGGGATTATGGTAAAGACAATGACCACATTAATGTGCCTGAAGAAACAGCAATCAGTCTGGTTCGTCGCGTATTGGATGAAGGTGTCGATGTTGCATACTCTTATCGTATGCAAGCAGACCACGGTGTGACTCAACCATTACATTTCCTTTGTGGTGGCAAGCTCGATCGTTATCCAACGATTCCAATTTTTATCAATGGTGCAGCTGCACCGATGCCAACAACCAAGCGTACAGTCGCTTTGGGTCGTGCAGTCGGTCAGTTCATTAAATCATTGAACTTAGAGAATGAACGTGTACTTGTTTTGGGTACAGGTGGTTTGTCTCATGATCCACCAACGCCGCAAATGGGTTCAGTTCCACCAGAAGTGGAAGAGTTCCTGATTGCAGGTCGTAATCCAACTGAAGAGGCACGTAATACACGTCAAGGCAAAATCATTGCTGTCGGTCAAAAACTCGCAGCGGGTGATACTTCTGTCGCAGTGCCTTTAAACCCTGAATGGGATCGCGCATTGCTTGAGACGTTTGCCAAAGCTGACTTTGTTGCAATTGAAGCGATGACTGAAGCTGAAATTCGTGTTGAAGGCGGTCGTGGTGGTCAAGAAGTTCGTTCTTGGATGGCTGCTTTTGCTGCACTACATGAAGTGGGCGAATACGACATGACAACACATTGCTACGAAGATATTAGTGAGTGGATTGCGGGCTTCGGCATCGTATCTGCAGAATTGAAATAAGGAACAAACCCATGAGCCAAAATGGTATCGAAACCATCGTTATTGTTGGAGCTGGTCAAGCTGGTGCTAGCGCCATTTTAGAACTCCGTGCGAACAAGTATGAAGGCAAAATCATTTTGGTGGGTGATGAAACACATCTTCCTTATGAACGTCCGCCTTTGTCTAAAGACGTAATTCTAAAACCTGAAGAGACCAAAATCGAAATTCTGTCAGAAGAAAAATTGGCAGAACTCGGTGTTGAACATATTCGTGGCAATGGCGCTGTGAAAATCCATAGCGATGCAAAAACAGTTGAACTGAAAAATGGCGAAATTGTTGCATTTGACAAGTTGCTTCTAGCAACCGGTGGTGCAGCACGCCGTTTACCGAATTTCGATGCTTTGGGTAAACACGTTTATACCTTACGTAACCTTGAAGATTCACAAGCATTGGTGCCTGTATTACAAGCGGGTCGCCGTATTGTATTGATCGGCGGTGGTGTGATTGGTCTTGAGCTTGCTTCTTCAGCACGTTCTAAAGACTGTATCGTGACCGTGATTGAAATGGGTCCAATGGTGATGGGGCGTTCATCTCCACGCGTATTGAGCGAATTCTTATTGGCTCAACAACGTCTTGCAGGTGTAGATGTTCGTCTTTCGACTTCTATTGCTGACTGTAAGCTTGATGGCGAAGAAGTGGTGATCACGCTTGAAGGCGGTGAAGAACTTCGTGCCGATGCAGTGATCTATGGTATTGGCATTGTGCCAAATGCTCAACTTGCGGTTGATGCAGGTTTAGACGTTGATTTTGCCATTAAAGTGAATGATAACTGCCAAACTTCGCATCCAGATATTTATGCAGCGGGTGACGTTGCGACTCAGCTTCGTGACTGTGGTAACCACCGTCGTGTCGAAACTTGGGAAAATGCGAACTTGCAAGCAGGTATCTTTGCTCGTCATGTAATGGGTGTTGAACATCCAACCCCAAATCCAGCGTGGTTCTGGACAGATCAATTGAATATCAACTATCAATTTGTAGGTGATATGGCTGCAAGCGAATGGATCGTTCGTGGTGAAATTAAACCTGAATTGGCGGCTGAGTCTTCATTTGTATTGTTTGGTGTAACTGACGGTGTCATTGTTGGTGGTATTACGGTGAATGCTGCGAAAGAAATGCGTCATTTGAAAAAATTGATTAGCAAGAATGCGGCGTTTGAAGCGGATAAATATTTAGATTTAAGCCAAGATTTACGTAAACTTGTAAAGTAAGCTGAATGTCTAAGAGGAGCAGACTTACGGTAACGTAGGTCTGTTTTTTTATGTCTTTAGTTTTAGCGTCGCACTTATAAAGCTATTTTGTAGTCCATGTATATAGTTTTAGCTTATGTAGATCTATTCAACGGTTTTAATCCTCCCCAGCCCTCCTTTTTCAAAGGAGGGAGTAGTCTTTGTGAAGAATGGATTTCGTTTAGATGTTTCCCTCCTCTTTTTTTAAGAGTGGTTAGGGGAGATTATTGATCGTTTGAAGAGAAGTCCTTATACCCCAAACGATCGGGTGGCATTCATAACGCCTCCAATTTAGTTGATAACGGGGAGAACAATAATTGGTCTTAAACTTTATTAGTTAATGGTCTTACGAGTAGTTCCAGATCTGAATAGTGGGTTTCAGGTTCAGTCGTTAGAACAATCAAATTTGAGAATGAAATGAAATCTTCACTGCCGCTGACGGCAAGTATATATGCTCTTTTGGTACTGATTTGGGCGACGACGCCGCTCGCGATTGTGTGGAGTGTGCAGGAAATACATCCGATGTGGGTGTTGATTATCCGTTACTTCGGCGCATCTATTATTGCGCTGTTTCTGTTGAAATTGATGCGTGATCCTTTGCCGTTTGATGAAACCTCATTAAAAAGTTATGTGGCAGGGAGTTTGAATTTGATTGGCGCACAGTTGTTTATTTATCTGGCAGCCAATTATCTCACCTCTGGTTTAATGGCACTGATTTTTGGTTTTTCACCCTTAATTGCCGGTTTGATTGGGCATGTAATATTAAAAACACATAAATTGGTCGCTTTGCAGTGGTTGGGCATGGCGGTTGCAGTGGGTGGTCTAACTTTTGTCTTTGCAGATTCTGCTGATAGCAAAGTCAATCCAATTGGCGTTGTACTGATGCTAATCAGTATGGTGTCATATATCAGTTCGATTTTTTGGGTGAAACAGATTAACGCACCGTTAAAGCCGATGTCACAGGCAACCGGTTCCCTGATTGTTTCTGCTTTAGGATCGATGCTCATTATTCCTTTTATCTGGCAGCATTTTCCAACAGAATTGCCAAGCGGCCGTGCAATGATTGGATTTGTCTTTACCATGATCATGTCATCCATTGTGGCAATGCTGTGTTACTTCTGGCTGATCAAACGTTTGGCCGCATCAACGGTGTCACTCAGTAATGTGATGACACCTGTCATAGCATTGGTTTTGGGAGCTACGTTGAACAGTGAACATATTAGCTCCAATGCCTTTGTTGGAATCGTGGTCGTGATGTTTGGTATTGTGATGTACTTTTGGAAAGAATGGCGCGAGCAATATTTTAATAAAGTACGTTGAACCGTGTACATCTACAGAATTATAAGGAAGCTGCGGCTTCCTTTTTTTTCTATCCCTTTGCGCTAAAGAGCGTTTTTCACATGGAACATGATGGCATTGTCGAAACAATCGACAGTTGGTGTAAAAACAACAAAATAACAAACAACAGCTACAGTCAGTTTGAGTACTATGGAATGAGCTATAAAATCAAATAGATCTGTTTGATAAAAATAAATTTAGGACAATTTTAAATGTCTGAATCTAACAAAATCGTGGTATATGCAGCGCTCTTCGGCAATTTAGCGATTGCACTGGTGAAGTTTGTCGCTGCCTATATCACGAATAGTTCGGCCATGTTGAGTGAAGCTATTCACTCTGTGGTTGATACTTTAAATGAAATCTTACTGCTCTACGGTATGAAAAAATCGCAGCAGCCAGCAAATGCACGCCATCCGTTTGGCTATGGGAGAGAGCTGTATTTTTGGGCTTTTATTGTGGCGTTGATGGTCTTTGCTTTGGGTGCGATCGTGTCGATTTATCAAGGGGTTAGTCATATTTATCATCCCGAAGAAATGCAAAATCCGATGATTAACTATATCGTATTAGGTATTGCGATTTTGTGTGAAGGGACGTCTTGGTTTGTGGCACTCAAAGCATTTCGTAAAATCAAAGGGAAACAGGGCTATTTTGAAGCATTTCGACGGAGTAAAGATCCGACGACATTTACCGTGTTATTTGAAGATTCAGCAGCGCTGATTGGTCTGTTTATTGCCCTGATCGGTATCTATTTATCACACGCGCTGAATATGCCAATGCTTGATGGTCTGGCATCAATTCTAATTGGGGTTGTACTCGCTATTTCAGCAATTTTACTTGCACGTGAGACTAAAGGATTGCTCATGGGAGAAACTGCTGACCCACAATTGAGGCATAATGTCTTGATGGTTGCAGAGCAAGATCCAGCAGTGCATTCTGCCAATGGGGTGTTAACAGAGCAGATGGGTGCACATCAAGTTTTGGCATCTTTGAGTCTTGAATTTAAAGATAATTTAACGTCAGATGATATAGAAGCTTGTGTCAACAGAATTGAAGCACAAATTAAACAGCTTCATCCTGAAATTGTGGCACTCTTTGTCAAGCCTCAATCTCGGAAGGTTTGGCTTGAGCGCATGAAAGGTCGTCTTGATCAATAGGTCTGCGAGGTTAAATACTTTGCAAGGTTTGTCAGCATAGTGAATGAATTTTAAATACACATGAATCAAAAAACTCAATCAGCACAGTTTCAAATCAGTACTAAAAGCTGTATGAAACATACGTGGACGAAGCCTGTATTTGATTATCTGGCAACTGACCATTTTAATGGGGAAAAATTCTTTAATACCCTTCGAAATCCAGATGCGTTTACGCGTAAAGATATGCTGAAATGGATCATGACGCGTAAAAGCGATACATGGAAAGTAGATCGTGAGCAAGAATACCAACAGTTTTTTGCTTCTTCGCGTAGCATTCCGCACAATCGGCCATTGGCTAAAATGGATGATTGGTTGGTTTGGTTTGTCGGACATGCGACGGTTTTGATTCAAATTGGGCCATATAATTTTTTGACCGATCCTGTATGGGCGGAGTATGCAGGCCCACGTCAAGGGACTGGACCACGACGTGCTTGTCCTGCAGGAATTGCCTTAGAAGAATTACCTACAATTCATGGGGTTTTACTGAGCCATAATCATTATGATCATATGGATTTAGCAACCTTGAATTGGTTACATGAACAATTTGCTATGCCGATTTATACTGGTTTAGGCAATGCTTATTATTTACCCACACATTTCAATGTCATTGAACTTGATTGGTGGCAATCGGAAATGTTTGAAGATTTGCGTATCGTTTATACGCCTGCACAGCATGGTTCAGGTCGTGGTTGGCGAGATCAAAATCATGCCTTATGGGGAGGTTTTTCCATCGTGCATAGTACAGGACATTTCTTCTTTGCTGGAGATACGGGCTATGCCGCACATTTCAAACAAATCCATACACGCTTAGGTGCACCCCGAGTAGCGTTATTACCGATTGGAGCTTATGAGCCACGTCGTTTAATGAAATATTTGCACATGAATCCCGAAGAAGCTTTTCAGGCGCATAAAGATTTACAGTCAAAATGTTCATTGGCAATGCATTATCGGACTTTTCAGTTGACTGATGAAGCTAGAGACCAACCTGAACATGACTTACATCATGCAATGCGAAAAACATCAAAGTTAATGAATCCATTTTTAACCATGCATGAAGGCAAAAAATTGATTGTTTAAGGATTAATAGAAGGTAATTGGAATATTTAATGCCAAGAAAAAACCACCTTAAAAGGTGGTTTTTTTATTCAAAGATAAAACTTAAAGCAAGCCAGGATTACCTTGAGCTGGATCAGTTGCACGAGCAGCTTGCGCATCCGCTACAGTTAAGCCTAATGCTTTTGCAACACCTTCACCATAAGCTGGATCACATGCGTAACAGTTACGGATATGACGATATTTGATGAAGTCGAGTGCATCGCCCATTGCGCCAGCAGTGTTATTAAACAATGCTTGTTTTTGTTCATCATTCATTAAGTTGAATAATGCACGTGGTTGACTGAAATAGTCGCTGTCATCTTCGCGGTAATCCCACAAGTCAGCATCACCAGTAATTTTCAATGGTGGTTCTTTGTATTGTGGTTGCTCTTGCCATTGGCTGAAGCTGTTTGGTTCATAATGCGGTGTTGCACCATAGTTACCATCCATACGGCCTTGACCATCACGACGGTTGGAATGAACAGGGCAACGTGGTGCATTTACAGGAATTTGGTAATGGTTTACACCCACGCGATAACGTGCAGCATCAGCATAGTTGAATAAACGCGCTTGCAGCATACGGTCAGGTGAGAAGCTAATGCCCGGCACCAAGTTACTTGGTGCAAAAGCGGCTTGTTCAACATCTTGGAAATAGTTTTCAGGGTTACGGTTGAGTTCGAATTCACCCACTTCAATCAACGGATAGTCGCCTTTAGGCCATACTTTGGTTAAATCAAATGGGTGATAAGGTACTTTTTCTGCATCAAGTTCAGGCATAATTTGAACGTACATTTTCCATTTTGGAAAATCGCCGCGTTCAATTGCATTGAACAGATCGGTTTGTGAGCTTTCACGGTCTTTGGCAATAATCGCTTCAGCTTCAGCATCGGTTAAGTTTTTAATGCCTTGTTGAGTGCGCATGTGGAATTTAACCCAGAAGCGTTCATTATTGGCATTAATAAAACTGAAAGTATGACTGCCAAAACCATGCATATGACGGTAACCATCTGGAATACCGCGGTCAGACATCACAATCGTAACTTGGTGTAGAGCTTCAGGTAGTAAAGTCCAAAAATCCCAGTTATTAGTTGCACTACGCTTATTGGTTTTAGGATCGCGTTTTACTGCTTTGTTTAAGTCAGGGAATTTACGAGCATCACGTAGGAAGAAGACAGGGGTGTTATTACCAACTAAATCCCAGTTACCTTCTTCAGTATAGAATTTAAGGGCAAAACCACGAATATCGCGTTCTGCATCTGCAGCACCACGCTCACCCGCTACGGTAGAGAAACGAGCAAAAAGTTCAGTTTTTTTACCAACTTCTGAGAAAATTTTAGCGCGGGTATATTGGGTAATATCGTTAGTCACGGTAAACGTACCGAAAGCACCAGAACCTTTGGCATGCATACGACGCTCTGGAATTACTTCACGAACGAAATTACCGAGTTTTTCATTAAGCCATAGGTCTTGGGCAAGTAAAGGACCACGTGCACCTGCCGTCATACTGTTCTGATTATCTACAACAGGAGCACCAGCATCAGTTGTTAGGTGGGTGACAGGACATTTTTTAACGTCGTCGCTCATTGAGTATCTCCATTATTATAATCATGTATTAAAGTTGGGAGTTATAACCTTTAAATTGATAACACGCTCAACAGCACATGACATTAACCGTTTTGTTAATTCATTTTAAAGTGACAATGTGACAACAGTTTTTCTCTTATTCTAAAATTTTTCAAGCAGCAATCAATCGAAGAGAAGTTATAAAACTGTAGCCGTTAAAAGCTTAAAAATCTTTATATACTTATTGACTCTAAAGCTTTCTGTGGCTTTTTACAAATGGAAAAATAGTTTTGAATAAATGGTTAATTCGATGAATCAAGTTGTTGAATTTAAATTATTTGTTTATATATTTTGTTTTAATATTTTATCGATGAATTAAACTCAAATATATCGCTATGATAGGTAGAACAGGACGAAATATTTAAACCCATATTTTTATTATGGATTTTGGCCTTAATATAGGTTTTTTTAGCTGATTCTAGTTAATGAAAGACATTTTTATGTTGTTAATATTGCAGAGTTTTTCAACATTAAAGATATTATTTAATACTTAAAATAAGCTAAAAATACAGCTGAAGAAATATTGGCAAGTGGTCTAAGTTGTTTTAGAAAATTGTAAATAAATTCTTTATGGGGTGATGGTTGGCACACCTATCTTTATTGTTATCAGGTCAGGTGTTGTCACTCCAGCGTGTATCGATTCCTACATCATTCAACATACTAGGCAACCTTACGTGATCGCATATCGTAGTTGAGGGGGTTAATGGCGAACCCATTTTGACCTCGGGATATATTTTACGCCCAAAAGGATAAGCACTTAAACAAGACTGGAACGTATTGGCATGAGCACATGGCACGACTGTGTGGCTGATACAAGTGCTCCTTCAAGTGATTATACAATGGGCCTGTATATAGTTTGCAACTAGTCATAGATGATGCAATCGACAGTTGTTTGAGGCATGGCTATGTAGTGGTTGCAACAGATTATAAGGACTGGGTAAGCCAAAACTGCACCCTCATATGAATGTAGTCAGTTAAGTTTATAATGTGGTGGATTCTGTACATGCACTGCATTCTTGGAAGCCGTGGCAATTTAATAAAGACTGGATGGTGATGGGGCATAGTCAAGGTGGTGCAGCTGTGATTGCGGTTGCAGCTCAGGGACAAAAAGATGCGCTTGAATTGAATCTTAAAGCTGCAATACCCTTGGCACCGGGTGGTTATCAATATGAATGTATTGCTGAATACGTAGAAACCAATCCAAATCCAGATACCAATGTAGCGGCATTTTTCCCAATCATGTTGTTGGGAGCAGCCGCAGCAGATCCATCGATCAATGTAAATCAACTGGTTAGTCCAGATATGCAGTCTTTACTAAATCAGCCCGTAAACGCTGTTTATCAGAACTAAAAAATTAGTTAAAACAAGCACCTCAGCCAATCTTTTAAAAAATTCAGACTTAAGGCCATCCCTAAGCTATTTAAAACGGCAGTCGATTGAATATATGACCCTAACCGTAATACTGATGTTTGTTTAAGGCGCCGCAGACCATTTAGTCGATCACCTTGGTACTCAAAGTTATTACCAGAAAGTGTGCAAATAAAAATTGCCAGTAGTTATCAGGCGATCCCAAATGGCTATCCTCGGGGTGCATTAGGCCATAGTCCAAAATATACGGCTGAATTTTTAAAGAGCTTACAACTGGCCAGCATTGCAAAGGCGTATAAATGAGATAAGTAAGCTGGCAATAAAAGCTTAACTTCTAAAGCACTTTTATTGAAGGATGAACCAAGTGATGAATGATTTTCTTCTACCGTAAAAATGAATTTCCTAAATATCTAAAATAACTGGTTTAAGAGCCGGTTTTTTTGTAAATAACATGACTTTATTTTATTCACCGATGCATTTGAAACGTCATTAGACTTGTCCGCGAAGTCTAATCGCGCAACATATGAATTATATCTCGCTTTAATTCATCCCATTCAGTAAAGTTGGGTACGATCAACAAGCTTTGCGACACAAAGCCATAACACACTCTTTGTATATTTAAAGCCATTGGCTTGAGCTTTTCCTCGTTATTTATAAAAGGCTTAAGCATGTGTTGCCATATTTGCACCATCATGACATAACTTTTACGGTAACTTTCAATATCTGAAATCCGCCGTTCCAATAAAAACACCTGGGACCATAAAAACTGCTGCGCTTGAATTTGCTCAATTTGAAAGTGGATGATTTGCTGTAAATACTCTTGAAAATCCAAATCTGTGGATAACTTGATCAGCGATTGTGCATAAGTTTTCATCTGTTCGGCATTGTGTTTCACATGCAAATGAATGGTTAGCGCAATCAAATCTTCCTTCTTAGAAAAATATTCATAAAATGTCCCTAAGCCAACGCCTGCAAGGTCGGTAATTTCACGAATGGTAATTTTGCCGGCAGGGCGCTCATGCAAAAGCCGAACAAAACTTTCCTGTAAGGCTTCTTGGGTGAGCTTTGCACGTGATTGACGCGGCTTACGCCGTATCTGAATGGCTGAATTCTTCATATTGTTAAGCGCTGAAAACCGAACGTCTATGCTTTAAATTTTCTCTATACTGAAATGAAAAGCCAACAAGAACAAGTGGAAAATATAGACGATGAATACATTAGAACAGCCATGGATGACGCATCAAATCAGCAACCAATTTGATGAACTAGAAAACTACAATCTATTTTCAAGCGATACGGTTTTACATGAAATCTTAAAACGCTGTGGCAGCCATGATCAGCCGACTTTATGCGAAATGGGCAAAGTGGCAGGTTCGAGTGAATACTTTCAGCATGGGGCTTTAGCCAACAAACATACCCCAATTTTACATGCCTTCGATGCGCGAGGTCGCCGTACTGACTTTATCGAGTTTCATCCTTCATGGCATAAATGGATGGGACTCAATCGCCAGTTTGATACCCATGCACATCCATTTAATCAGCCAAATTCAAAGGCAAAATGGGTGGAATGGGCAGCACGTTTTTATTTAGCAGGTCAGGTCGAGTGCGGCAATTTATGTCCAAATTCAATGACGCTCGGCAGTATTCCACTCATTCAGCGCGAACCTGAACTGTGGGCCAAAATTGGCGAGAAACTACTATCGACGGAATATGATGAACGTGATGTGCCGATTGCACAGAAAAAGTCGATTTGGCTCGGTATGGGCATGACTGAAAAGCAGGGCGGTTCGGATGTGCGTGCCAATGAAACCATCGCTGTACCTGTAGCAGAAACAGGACGAGGTAAAGCTTATTTACTCACGGGGCATAAATGGTTTTTCTCTGCGCCGATGTGTGATGCGCATTTGGTGGTGGCAAAAACCGAACAAGATGGCTTGGCCTGTTTCTTCGTACCGCGTTGGCTGGAAGATGGCACGAAGAATAATATTCAGGTACAGCGCCTAAAAGAAAAAGTCGGCAATCGCAGTAACTCAAGCTCGGAAGTCGAATTCAAAAATGCATGGAGCATCATGATTGGTGAGGCAGGGCGTGGCATTCCAACCATTATTGAAATGGCGAACTATACTCGTCTGACCTGTTCGGTCGGTTCGAGCGCCATGCTGCGTCAAGCTTTGGTGCAATGCATTGCCTATACCCGTCAGCGTCAGGCTTTTGGTAAACATCTGATTGATCAACCCCTAATGCGAGCAGTCTTGGCAGATTTAGCTTTGGAAAGTGAAGCAGCGACGCAGCTCAGTTTCCATTTGGCGCAGTGCTATGAATCGGATGATACTTTGTCTGTGGCATGGAAACGCATCATGACCCCAGCAGCCAAGTTTTGGATTTGTAAGCGTGCGGTGGAACTGACAGGTGAGATGATGGAAGTCTTTGGTGGTAATGGCTATGTCGATAACGGCATCATGGCGCGCATCTTTAAAGAAGCACCTGTGAATACCATTTGGGAAGGTTCAGGCAATGTCATGTGCCTAGATGTGCTGCGCGCGATTGGGCGTGATCCTGAATCTATTGAGGTGCTGTTTAAAGATTTGGCCAGTACAGCAAGTACAGATGAAAGCTTGCAAACAGAATTGCAGGACTTGTTCAGGTTGTTCCATCAATCGCCTGAAGATTTACAATTTATGGGGCGCAGTTTGGTCAGTCGTTTAACGGTACTTGCACAAGCGGTGTTATTGAAACGCTATGCGCCTGATTATGTAGCAAATGGTTTTATTCAAAGCCGTTATAGCGCTAAACACGGGCAAGTGGTGGGGATGTTGGATGCCAAAATGGTCGATGTAGAGCGTTTGTTGGAACGGGCTTTCGCAAGTTAAATACAATGTATTTCCCTCTCTTAATGGGAGAGGGTTTCGGAGATGGGAATAATGTGGGAAAACAATTTTTTATGGACATGGGACTAACTACGCTGTATCAAAAAGCCATAGGAAAGTGCTTGAAAAAATCTAAAAATAGACCAATATATGCACTACAGCACGAAGGTGCTGTATAGGCAAAAGGTGAATGCAAATGGCAAAGAAAAAAGTCCTGCCAGAAGTTGAAGTTCGCAACTTCGTGGCAAAACACATGAATGATTTTAACAAAAGCCAAACTTTTGTAGATCGAAAGAAAAATGCGAAACGTGGCTATGACAAGCATAAAAAAGGGAGATACTCAAATGACTATCTCCCTTTTTATTGGTCTGTATTTTTATAATTTAACTGACTATTCGTGTCGCTGATTTCACCATATCACCTAGACCATGAGTCTTAAAGTAATACTCCATTAAGCTTTTCACCATCAGTGGATTATTCATGCTTAAGGCACGATCCAAGAGCTCTTTTGCATCTGGCATCGGCACATGGCAGATGGCTTTACGAACTTTCAGGATATTACTCGAACTCATCGATAGGGTATTAAAGCCCATTGCCATCAATAAAATAGCGGTGAGTGGATCACCAGCCATTTCCCCACAAATACTAATCGGCTTGTCGTATTTATGACATTCTTGCACCAAACGAGTCAGCGCACGAAGTACGGCTGGGTGTGAGTGTGAATAGACATTGGCAACACGTGGGTTATTACGGTCAACCGCAAGTAAATATTGGGTTAAATCGTTTGATCCCACTGAGAAGAAGTCAACCAATTCAGCAAATTCATCGATCTGTAACAGCACACTCGGCACTTCGACCATGATGCCGATTTTGGGTTTGGTAATTTTCACCTGTTCTTCTTCTTGCACCGCTTGCCAGTCACGATCGAGCAAATACAACGCTTCTTCGACTTCGCTGACACTGGTCACCATCGGCAGCAAAATATGCAAGTTGTTGAGGCCAATACTGGCTTTGAGCATGGCGCGAATTTGGGCTGAAAAAATCTCAGGATGATCGAGGGTAAAGCGAATCCCACGCCAACCCAGAGCTGAGTTTTCTTCTTCAATTGAGAAATAAGGCAGGTCTTTATCTGCACCAATATCGAGGGTACGCATCACTACGGGTTTATTGGCAAAATGACTGAGCTGTTGACGATAAATCGCGCGCTGTTCTTCTTCACCTGGGAAGCGATCACGCAGCATAAATGGAATTTCAGAACGGTATAGACCGACACCTTTGGCGCCACGTTGTACACCGCGAACTACATCGATCATCAAGCCGGTATTTACAAACAATCGAACTGCGACACCATCAGGGGTGATGGCATCTTTGGTTTCGTATTGCTTCAGATCTTTAGCAATTTGCTCTTCTTCTTTTTGAATCTCTTTATAACGTGTGCGTAAACGACGAGGTGGATTGATGAATACACGACCTTGATGTGCATCGACAATCATTTCGACATCATCAAGGGTGTTAATCGGAAGTTCAGTCACACCAACCACAGTTGGAATGCCGAGAGCACGCGCCACAATCACCATGTGTGAGTTCATGGCACCTTCAGTGGTCACAATCGCTGCGATTTTATCGACTGGGAGTTCAACCAAAGCAGCTGTAGAAATTTCCTCACCAATTAAAATACTTTCATCGGTGATTTCACGGTGACTAGCATCTGCTTCTTGCAAAAAGGCCAAGATACGACGCCCTAGATCTTTTAAGTCTGAAACACGTTCACGGAGATAGTCATCTTCCATTTGTGCAAACAGTGCAATGTGTTTATCAATGACAATGCGAACAGCACCTTGTGCCCAGTTACCGTCGCGAATTTCACTTTTGATTTCCGCGGGGAGGGCATTGGCATCGAGCATCCGTAAGAACACGCTAAATAATGCCCGTTCTTCAGCCATGAGGGCATCTTGCATTTTTTCATCAAGCGACTGAATTTCCTGACGAACTGCGTCTATGGCATTGTCGAGTAATTCGAGTTCCTCACTAATGTCATCGGCTTCACGATCAGGGACTGACGCCAAGTCAGCAGGTGGATATAGGATAACTGCCCGACCTAGGGCAATACCGCCTGAACCTGAAATGCCTTGGAAGGTTTTGTACGCTGGCAGATTATTCGGCTTACGAAAGACTTCGATATTGCCGACGGCATGTGCATGGGCAATCACCCCTGAAAGCTGAGCGCATAGGGTCACGAGGAAGGATTCGGCAGCTTCGCTAAAGTCTTGAGGTTCTTTGTTTTGAACCACCAAGACACCCATAACTTTACGGCGATACATTACCGGAACACCGAGGAAGGAATTGTAAATTTCTTCCCCCGTTTCTGGCAGATACATAAAGCGTTCATGCTTCGGTGCGTTATCAAGGTTGACGATTTCTTCACGTTGTCCCACTAAGCCAACCAAACCTTCACTGGTATGCAAAGAGACATGCCCAACGGCTTCAGGGTTTAAACCCTTAGAAGCCATCAGTAAATAACGATGGTTTCGTTCATCAAGCAAGTAGATTGAGCAGACATCCACATGCATGGCTTCTGCCACTTGATTGACCATTATGTCTAAAGATTCATGCAAACTGGCTGACGCATTAATCTCTTGGACTATGCGTCTTAATGTATCCAGCTGCATGTTCGACATCGTGTCTGCTCCAAAATTTATTCTGCTTTATTTATAACAACACTCATCCTAAAAATCTGCATCCATTCAGCAAATTTTTACGGCTTTTGTGGAAGCTGACTGCAAAGTTCCACCATGGCTTTACGATATACATCGCGTTTAAAATTCACCACTTGTCCTAGTGGGTACCAATAGCTGACCCATTGCCATTGATCAAACTCAGGTGGATCTGACAAATCAAGCTGAATATGCTGTGCTGAAGCTGTCAGTTTCAATAAAAACCACTTTTGCTTTTGACCAATACAAACGGGGGCTGAATCGGTACGTATATACCGATGTGGCAAACGATAGCGCAACCACCCTTGGGTTTGTGCTATCACCTGGACGTGTTCGGGCAGTAAGCCAACTTCTTCTCTCAGCTCACGGTAAAGTGCCTGTTCGGGGGTTTCTCCATGTTGGATACCTCCTTGTGGAAATTGCCAGGCATTGTGACCAATGCGCTTTGCCCATAAAACTTGTCCAATGTCGTTTGCCAAAATGATCCCGACGTTGGGTCGGAAACCTTCTGAATCGATCATTTGGCTACCTAAATATTGTGTAATTTATGACTTTGCTCGCGGGGACGTTTATTTCTGTGTCCATCTCGAAAAAGCAAAGTGTAAAAATGTTAAAATTGTTATGATCTTAACGAATTTCTATCGACTAGCGGAGATAGATTTACAATTTTTTTCTTAAATTTCAGCTTTTACGAGTATTTTCATGAAATTGGCACTGTTTGACCTTGATCACACCTTATTAAATACCGACTCAGACCATTCTTGGGGGGAGTTTTTGGTCAATGAAGGCTTGGTTGATCCAATTCGTCATCGTGCCATGAATGACAAATTTTATGATGATTATAAAAAAGGCCAGCTTGACCCGATTGCTTATAACGAATTTGTATTTGAGTTTTTAACCCAACATGACAATGCCTACTTAACTGAGTTACATCAGTTGTTTATGAAAAAAGTTATTCGTGCGCAAATGCGTCCTGAGGGCTTTGCTGCCATTCAGCGCCATCAAGATGCAGGACATCAATTGGTCGGGATCACCGCAACGTCTGATTTTATTACCGCACCGATTTTTCGTGAATTTGGTATTACTGAAATCATTGCGACCAATGCCGAAGTTGTGGATGGTAAATATACGGGTAAAGTGATTAATACTCCGTGCTACCAAAAGGGCAAATTAGTCCGTTTGAATCAATGGTTAGAAGGTCGTGATGTGACAGAATCTTGGGCCTATTCAGATTCGATTAATGACCGCTTCCTATTGGAATATGCCGATCATGCCTTTGCAATTAACCCAGATGACCGTTTAGAAGTCCTTGCAAAAGAACAAGGTTGGGACATTCAAGACTGGTCAATTCAAGCCTAAAAATAGATATGATAAAAAAGCATCATTAGATGCTTTTTTATTTGACGTCCTTTTGATTAAACTTCAGCTCACTTATTTGAACTATCGCTCCATATGCAGACAGAAGCTTCTTTTAAACATTTAATTCAAATCTTTATAGGGCCACGTGCTCAATCTTATTTAAATTTCATTGAACAACAAGTTGGACAGAACAATGGTCTGAGTTGGGCAGGGCTAATTTTTGGACCCTATTGGTTACTCTATCGAAAGATGTACCGCTATTTCTTCTTATTCTTTGCGGTTGGTTTTTTGATTAGCATGTTGGCACTCATCATCGGTGTGCCTGATCAGGTCTTGATGGGGCTAGCCTTGATTCCTAACCTCATACTCGCTGGGATCGGAAAGCGGCTTTATAGCGATTTTGCTGTGCAAAAGACCAAAGCCTATATGCAGCAGCCGAAATATAGTGAACAGGTGTTTGCTGAAGAAGGGGGAGTGAACTGGGGGCTACCTTTATTGTTGGTATTTATTCAATCTGTCGTGATGATTATGCTCAGTTTGCCTTTTATTCAATTTTCACCGCTATAGAATTCTGTAATTGAGTGCGTGTTCATTCCATGTTATATCCTTAAAACAGAATAATTTTGTATCCATAAACAATAAGTTTTAACAGGGAGAATGACAATGAGTGTACGTCCACGCATGACTCATCTATTTGAACAACTGGGTTTAGATTCGAGTGAAGACGCGATTGCTTTATTTATCGTGACGCATCAACTCAGTGCCCAAACTAAAATTACCGAAGCAGATTATTGGACAGATGCTCAGCGCCAGTTCTTGGCCGAAAAAATTAAGTCAGATGGTGAGTGGGCGATTATTGTTGATCAATTGAATGAATCATTACATGAAGATTCATTGACGAAATAAAACCGACAGGTCTTCCTTGGTTTTTTTAATGGGATCGGCTGAAATAGGCGATCCCATTTTTACTGGAAAAAAATTAAACGACTGTTCAACACGTACTGTTCAACACTTGGCAAATCAAATCATTCACTTTTTTCTAAACGCTCAAACAGATCAATACAAAAAGCCACCCTGTCGGTGGCTTTTTTAACGATTAAATTTTGTAGGCAAAACATTCAATTAGATGTGTTTCATCAATTCAACCAGTTTTTGTGCAGCCAGTGATTGTGTACGGCCTGGATGCCATACCATGCCCAATTGACGATTCATGTTTGAAGGTAAATTCAGTTGTTTTAAATCTTGGTTCAATAAGGTTTTAGGAAGAACTGACCAACCAAGACCAATGGAAACCAACATACGAATCGACTCGAGTGAGTTATTGCTCATGGTGACTTTTGGCTTGAGTCCATACTTTTCAAACTCAGCCAAAGTAATTTGACTGGTATAGGTTTGCGCCGCAGGTAAAAGACTTGGGTATTGGATCAAATCTTCTAAGGTTAAATGTTCAACTTGCGCCAAAGGATGGAAAGGCGCAACCACGAATACCAATGGATCATTCCATGTCGTGATGTATTTTAAACGGCTGTCACCTTGTGGTGGTAAAGTCAAAAATGCCAACTCTAAGTCGCCAGCCAAAACTTGCTCATGGGCTTGTTCAGAATCAACAAAGTGTACATCTAAGGTGACTTCTGGAAATTGCTGTACGTATTGACGCAAATGAGCCGGTAAATGGTGTAAGCCGATATGATGGCTGGTGCCAATTTTCAGTTTACCCTGAACCTGACCTTGCTCATGGCTGAGCGTATGGTGAATATCGCCCAACTCATTCAGCCAGCTTTTTACTTTTGGCAAGAGAGAGTTTGCTGCATGCGTCGCTTGAACACCACGACCCGCGGATTCAAAAAGTTTGACACCGAAGTATTCTTCTAAACTGTGAATACGCTTGGTCACAGCAGGTTGCGTAATGAAGAGCTGATCTGCTGCCAAAGAGATCGAACCAGTTTCCATAACTTTTACAAAGGCTTCAAAGGCTGCGAGATTCATCTTCATTCCTATAAAGAATTTTTATGCTTAGTCTCATTGTTATAATATTTTAAGAATAAATCAAAGGGAAAGTTGTATCTTTTGATTTAAAACTAGGCGTTCAAGCCAGATGACGCGTTAAATCTGAGGTGATTTTCAGGGTTCAATAGTGTTATTTGAGAAGTTGATCGCCGCGCGATTCGAGATTGGGCTGAGACGTTTTTAGCTCAAATGCGTTGTTACAAAGTTGTTTTTTAAACCGAAACCAGAGTTATGCATAATATAAAAAATATAGGGCTTAAAAGTATTTCAACCGTTTGACTTGAAAAGGAGCGATGGCGTTTCTTTTTAATTCAGCATTGAACTAAAACAAAAAATGAACTCAAGTTTTGATGGCTTGGGGAACATACTTTTCAGTGAATAATAATAGCAACAGGTACAGTCAGGGCTGCATCGATTAGCGATGTTGTACCTCACAGGGAGAAGGCGATGGATATTAAACACATTAAAAATTTATTGGATATTTTTGAAGGGACAGTCGAAAAGCGCTGTGCGATATATGAAATCGCAGATGATGAAGACGACGAAAACCGTGCAGCTGCCGAGTGTAATGCGGCAAAAAACAAACTGATTCTTGCGATAGAACAATTGGTTGAGGCGCATGATCAGTTGGCCTTACAGCAAAAAACCAAGCTTTGATGATCCGTCTACAATTGAATCTATAGGATGAAATGAATAGAAAGTTAAAGTGGATAGAGTAAAAGAACGTTTTAAGGTCATTAAAAAAACCACCGTGATGGTGGTTTTTTTACAAGGAGCAGGGGTGGATTAAGCGGGGATATTTTCCTCTGCTGCTTTATCTTTCTTTTCCCATGCTTTTTCGTGGAAGAAAAAGGCAATCGCTTGAACAGTTGGTTCTAGTAAACTTAAGGTAATGGCCATTGCAATACTGCCTGTCACGTAATAACCAACCAACATCGCAACCGTGATATGCATGATGTAATAGCTCAAGGTTTTTTTGAACATGCGCTGATTATTTTCGACGAACTTGTTAATGTGTGCCATGAGAATGCTCCTTGTTAAATTGATAAATCTTGGCAATTAGTTAATAGTAATGATTCTTATTTGCAATGTAAAAGAGATAATTCAATTTATGATCATTGAATTTCTAAATCACTGTTTAAAAATGGCAGAAAGTGATCAAAAAGTCGGAGAAAATTCTAAAGTTTCATTTGCTGAAAGTATTGAAGTGAGCGTGTTTTGAACGCATCAATGGTGATTAAAATGCAGCGGAAATCAGCAGTTAAATATCATTCCTATAAGTTTTTAAACTAATAAAAATGATAAATTAGATTTATGTGAATACGTGGTTATAATCGATTTAACGAAAGAATTTACCCAGTCCAGTGGAGCAAATCGACATGGCAGGCGAAACCCAAAAAGCGGAAACCCAAATAAAAAAAACCTTGTATGACAAATTGTGGGATGACCATCTAGTAAAACAACGAGATGATGGCTCTTCATTATTGTATATCGACCGTCATTTATTGCATGAAGTGACTTCTCCACAAGCCTTTGAAGGGCTACAGCTTGCAGGTCGTAAACCTTGGCGTTTAAGTGCAAACGTGGCAACTCCTGACCATAACGTACCTACTTCTACTAAGGAGCGTGCTGAAGGTATTGCGGGTATTGAAGATGATACTTCACGTATCCAAGTGCAAACTTTAGATGACAACTGTAAAACATTTAATGTTGCCCAGTTTGACATCAACGATGTACGTCAAGGGATCGCGCATGTAGTTGGGCCTGAACAAGGTTTAACCTTGCCGGGTATGACCGTAGTATGTGGTGACTCACATACTGCAACGCATGGTGCTTTTGGTTGCTTGGCTCATGGTATCGGCACATCTGAAGTTGAACATGTATTGGCAACCCAATGCTTAGTTCAAAAGAAAATGAAAAACATGTTGGTACGTGTTGACGGTCAATTGGGTCAAGGCGTAACTCCTAAAGACGTGGTTTTAGCGATTATCGGTAAAATCGGTACGGCAGGTGGTACAGGTCACGCGATTGAGTTTGGTGGTCAAGTATTCCGTGATATGTCGATCGAAGGTCGTATGACGGTGTGTAACATGGCGATCGAAGGTGGCGCGCGCGTGGGTATGGTGGCTGTCGATGACAAAACCATTGCCTATGTAAAAGACCGTCCATATGCACCGAAGGGCGAACAGTGGGATGCTGCAGTAGAATATTGGAAGACTTTAGTGTCTGATGAAGGCGCGCATTTTGATACTGTTGTGGTGTTGCAAGGTGAAGAGATTGAGCCACAAGTGTCTTGGGGGACTTCTCCTGAGATGGTGATTCCTGTATCTCAAGCAGTGCCAACTTTAGAACAAGCTAAAGATGATGTACAGCGTAATGACTGGACACGTGCATACAACTACATGGGCTTAGAAGCGGGTCAGGCATTGGCTGATATTCAATTAGACCGTGTATTTATTGGTTCATGTACCAACTCACGCATCGAAGATATTCGTGCAGCGGCTGAAGTGGCCAAAGGTAAAAAAGTGGCGGCATCGATTAAGCAAGCCATGGTGGTACCGGGTTCAGGTTTAGTCAAAGCACAAGCAGAAGCAGAAGGCTTAGATAAAATCTTAATTGAAGCAGGCTTTGAATGGCGTGAGCCGGGTTGCTCAATGTGTTTGGCAATGAATGCCGACAAATTGCAACCAGGTGAGCACTGTGCATCGACGTCTAACCGTAACTTTGAAGGTCGTCAAGGCAATGGTGGTCGCACGCATTTGGTGAGTCCAGCAATGGCAGCAGCTGCGGCAATCGCTGGTCACTTCGTTGACGTTCGTACCTTCTAATCAGGGCTAATAGGAGCAAATCGCATGAAAAAATATACCGTTGAACAAGGTATCGTTGCACCATTAGACCGTGCCAATGTGGATACAGATTTAATTATTCCAAAACAGTTTTTGAAATCTATTAAGCGTACAGGCTTTGGTGCCAACTTATTTGATGAGTTGCGCTATTTGGATGAAGGCTATTTAGGTCAAGACATTTCAAAACGTCCAATTAACCCAGATTTCGAATTGAATAAACCGCGTTATCAAGGTGCGTCGATTTTGATCTCTCGTGCAAACTTTGGTTGTGGTTCGAGCCGTGAGCATGCGCCTTGGGCATTAGAAGAATATGGTTTCCGTACTGTCATTGCACCAAGCTATGCGGATATTTTCTTTAATAACAGCTTTAAAAATGGCATGTTGCCAGTGATCTTGTCTGAAGAGATCGTCGATCAGTTATTTAAAGAATGTGCTGCATCTGAAGGCTATCAATTAACCATTGATTTGGCTGCGCAAGAAGTGCGTACACCGAGTGGTGAAGCATTTACATTTGAAGTCGATCCATTTCGTAAACACTGCCTATTGAATGGCTTGGATGATATCGGTTTAACTTTACAAGCAGCCGATGATATCCGTGCTTATGAAGAAAAAACCAAAGCATCTCGCCCTTGGGTATTTGCAGAAATTAAAGCTTAAGTCAGTGTCACTGTAGAACTTCTTAGTAGTCAGTCGGCTTAAGTCTTGTTAATATCAGGCGAAACAAAATTTATACGTTAGCCAGAATTTATCAGGTTGGGTTCGAAAAATGAAAAAGTTCTTCGGTCAGCTGGTTGTAACGGGAGCGCTGTTCGCAACGCTCTCTGCCTGTCAAAGCTTTGACACGGCACGCATTAAAAATGTGAAAGAAACTGAAAGTACAAACAATAATGCTTTGATTTACTGTGCAGGTACAGCGCACTGTGAATTTGAGCGTTTTGATCAAATACAAGTGGTTGATCCAAATAATCAACGTGTGCAACGTGCTGCGATTAAAGCAGGCATTGTACGGTTGAATGGTCGTTCATTGTCTGAGCCTAATCCTTTGTATTTGTCTGTACCTACAGGTCAGCATGAAATCGTGATTCGCTATTATCCAATTTCTCAGGAAAAAGCAGAGCGCTTGCATGTCATTCACAACTTTAGGTCCAAACACGAGTACACCTTTAAAATGTACCGTGAGCGTTCAAAAAACAGAGGCAGTTTACTAGATAAATCTGCGCCTGATCCGCTCTGTGTAGACTTAAAGCAAGGCGCAAAAACGATTCGACGTTTCTGCCGACCCTACAATGTCCTCACAGGACTTGGTGAGTTTGTAGAAAAGAAACTTTAAATCTGACTGGTAATCAAGCCAGCGTATAAATGGAAAGACTCATGTCAAAACATATTTTGATTTTACCAGGTGATGGTATTGGTCCTGAAATCGTGAAAGCGGCTGAACAAGTGCTGACACGTGTAAACGAGAAATTCAACTTAGGTTTGACTTGGGAACAAGGTCTTTTAGGTGGTGCAGCGATCGACGCGCACGGTTCACCTTATCCAGATGTAACAGCAGCACAAGCGAAGACTGCTGATGCGATTTTATTGGGTGCAGTGGGTGGTCCTAAGTGGGATACCATTGAGCGTTCAATTCGTCCAGAACGTGGCCTATTAAAAATTCGTTCAGAATTAAATTTATTTGCCAATTTACGTCCAGCAATTCTTTATCCGCAGCTTGCAGATGCGTCGAGCTTAAAACCTGAAATCGTAGCAGGTTTGGATATCTTGATCGTACGTGAGTTAACTGGCGGTATCTATTTCGGTCAACCACGTGGTATTCGTGAACTCGAAAACGGTGAAAAACAAGGTTTCAATACTGACGTATATGCAGAATCTGAAATCAAGCGTATTGCCAAAGTTGCTTTTGAAATGGCGAACTTACGTGGTGGTAAAGTGTGTTCAGTGGATAAAGCCAACGTGCTAGAAGTGACTGAGCTTTGGAAACAAACCGTAACTGCGTTAAAAGAAGAGCAGTATCCTGAAATTAACTTGTCTCATATGTACGTTGACAATGCTGCCATGCAATTGGTCCGTGCGCCAAAACAGTTTGATGTGATCGTGACTGGTAACTTGTTCGGCGATATCTTGTCTGATGAAGCGGCGATGTTAACCGGTTCTATCGGCATGCTGCCATCGGCTTCTTTAGATGAAAATGGTAAAGGTATGTATGAACCTTGCCACGGTTCAGCGCCAGACATCGCAGGTCAAAACATTGCGAACCCATTAGCAACGATTCTGTCTGTTGCTATGATGCTGCGCTATACCTTCCGTGAAGAAGCGGCGGCAAAAGCGATTGAAGATGCAGTAGGTAACGTCTTAGATCAAGGCTTACGTACAGGTGACATCATGTCAGAAGGCAGTACTCAAGTCGGTACTGTTGAAATGGGTCAAGCTGTAGTTTCTGCATTGAACTAATGGCGAATCAAAAAACGCAGCGTTTATGCTGCGTTTTTTTGTGCCTAGAAATTATCAATCCTAGAATTGATGCGCTAACAGGTGCGACCAGTTAATCGGACATCAGTTGCAATATTATGCTTTAAGCGAAATTGAATAAGGCAGTTTAACTCAACCTCATAGTGTGTATTTCCACTGGGAATCGGCACAGCAGCGCCGCTGCCCATGCCCATCGCAGGATTTTCCGCCATCGGTAAAGGAATACTGATCGGGCGTGTAACACGATAACGAAGGTAGTCTGAACTGACCTCTACGGGAGAGGTTCTTTGATAGCCGAGTTTGCTGAGATTAAGTTCTGCTTGAATCGTTTGGCTCGATTGACCAATAAATGAGGCTAAATAGCGTTCACGTTCAACGGAGGATATCGTTGATGTCGTGGTACAACCAGCCAACCATACAATGCTTAGAACGCATCCCATGCTCAATATTGGGCGAATAAAACGCTGAACTTCGTAAACCTGATGTTCTAAAATAAATTTCATGGGTCAGTTCCTTACGAAATAAATTCAGTTTAGTCAGATCGGTCTGTATAACACTGTAGTCATTTGATACACGGTCAGCTGAGCAAGATTAGCTTCTAGTATTCTAAAGCAGGATCAACAAGCTCTGCCAACATAGTCAATGGATTCAACTATTTGATTGCGTAATTTGAACTCGATTTTACATTCCATATCGACAGTGACACCACCTTTAGACGGCGTTGGGATAGGGGCGCCCATGGCTATACTGGTGCCGATATTTGGTGTACCAATCGGGATTGGCATCGAGCGTAAAATGGTATAGCTAAGTTTTTCATTGCTTTGTACGGGTGCTCCCATCACTTTATAGCCCAATTGACTCAAGTTGAGCTCTTTACGAACTTGATCAGCTGGCTGCCCAATATAGTGTTGTAGGGATTGATTGAGTTGCTTTTGGCCTGTCGTGGCGCAAGCCACACAAAAGATAGCTCCGACTAATCCTAGATGTTTCATATGATTTTATGTCCTTATATTTTGAATTTTATAATCGAATTTTTATGTTTTTAGACTGTAAAGGAAAGCAAATTTGCAGTCAATTTTTATCATTGCATTGAAATAAATACAAAAAAAGCCACTGATAAAGTGGCTTTTTCGCTTCGCTAAAACTTAGCGCGCACGGTAAGTGATACGACCCTTAGTCAAATCATAAGGTGTCATTTCTACTTTAACACTGTCGCCAGTCAAAATACGGATATAGTGTTTACGCATTTTGCCAGAGATGTGAGCAATCACTTCATGACCGTTTTCTAAACGTACACGGAACATAGTATTAGGAAGCGTCTCGGTGACAACGCCTTCGAACTCGATGAGTTCCTCTTTATTGGCCATAGCCTACCTGAATGAATAAATTAGCAAGGCGCAAATTATAGTCAATTTTTTTTCAGAATACAAGCCGTAAAAGGCTTTGAACTGATCGACTGTCAGTAAAATAAGCGAACAATTCAGTTAAATATTTTCAACAAAAAATGTGCAGTAACAGTTGTCAGTTTGGTCAATCGCAGTTAATCTAAAATCAATCTTTTTAGGTATAAATGAAGTACATACAAGGAAGGTTCTGGAGTGGGTCAGCTAACTGATGCATCTGTTGTGTTGCGTTTAGGGTATCAAGCGATTCGTCGTGCCGGATTACCAACAGAAGAAATTTTAACAAAAGCGGGTGTGGCATTAAATCAGGTTGAAACCAATGACCGTACCCCATTGAATGCGCAATTTGCGTTCTGGGTGGCTGCAGAAGAAGTCAGTAAGGATCCTGATATTGGTTTGCATCTGGGAGAGCATTTGCCTTTATATCGAGGGCAGGTGATTGAACACTTATTTATTTCATCTGAGAATTTCGGTGAAGGTTTAAAGCGGGCTTTGGCCTATCAACGCCTAATTAGCGATGCCTTTCATGCACAATTGGTGATTGAAGATGACCGCTGCTATTTGACCAATGGTCATCAGCCTTGGGCAGAAAATATCGTGAATCGTCATTTTTCTGAATGCGCGATGTCCGGTGTTTTGCGTTTCTTTAAGTTTATTACTGAAGGGCGTTTTCAGCCGATTTATATCGACTTTAACTTTAGTCAGGGCGCGCCAGATGATGAGTATTTCCGTGTTTATGAATGTCCTGTGAGCTTAGGGCAGAAAGAAACCCGATTGTATTTTGATCCGGCTATTTTAGAGTATCAATTGTGGCAGGCAGAACCTGAGTTATTACAATTGCATGAGCAGTTGGCGATTGAAAAGCTTCAGGAGTTGGCGCGTTATGATTTGGTCGGTGAAGTTCGCCGTGCTATTGGTTCAACGCTTGAAAGCGGTGAAACCACACTCGAAACGGTCGCTGCGCAGCTCAACATTACTCCGCGTCGTTTACGGACTCAGTTGTCAGAAGCCAATACCAGTTTTCAGCAAATTTTGTCAGACTATCGCTGTCGTTTGGCTAAAAAATTATTGGCCAATACCAATGAAAGTGTGGAGCGCATTGTGTACTTAACGGGTTTTTCTGAGCCAAGTACGTTCTATCGCGCATTTAAACGCTGGACCAATGAAACGCCTGTGGAATATCGTAAGCGGAAGCAGCGTTAAGGTTGATCTTCGATAAAATCCTTCCCTAAACAGAATCCCCCTTTTTCAAAGGGGGATTTTCATCTTTAGAATCTGGCAATGGCGGAAATGAAACACCCTCTCTGTGAAAGTGAGGTTGGGAGGGATTGTTTATTCAGGCATATTTAGCCAATGTGGTCCTAACGGAACTTGAGGAAGTTCAAACTGAGCTGGATAGTCTGCATGGATAAAATATAGTCCATCGGGTGGTGCGGTGACACCTGCTGCTTTTCGGTCTTCAGCAGCAAAAATATCGTCAATATGGTCAACGTCATACATACCTTGCCCAATTTCCAACAAACAGCCCATGATGTTACGCACCATGTGATGTAAAAAACCATCGGCCTGAATATCTAGGACCAAGTAGCATCCGTGTTGGATCAGACGGCAATGGCTGACATGACGAACAGGCTGATTGGACTGACAGGCTGCGGCACGGAAGCTTTCGAAATTATGAGTGCCTTCAAATTTGGCCGCGGCACGTTGCATTTTTAGCACATCTAATTTTGCATAAACATGGGTCACTTGCTTGTGCAGTAAAGCTGGTCGCTGTGGATTGTTATAGACCACATAGCGATAACGACGTGCTTGCGCTTTAAAGCGGGCATGGAAGTCCTGATCCATTTCCTTAATCCATTGGATGGAGATGTCACGAGGTAATTGGCTATTGCTGCCCATTAACCATCCACGAATGGGGCGAATAGCCTGAGTATCGAAATGTGCCACCATATTGGTTGCATGGACGCCGGCATCTGTTCGACCAGCGCCGTGCAACATGATCGGCTCATTGGCTACTTTGCTGAGGACTGTTTCAATGGTTTCTTGCACGCTTGGTACGCCCGGTTGCTGAGTTTGCCAGCCCTTGTATTGCATGCCACAAAACTCAATCCCAATCGCAAAACGTTGCATAGTTACCTCAAATGACTTAATCGTTCCAATGCGCAGTCCAGTCTGCGGCACTGCCGTATTGTAAATACATTTTCAAACATTTGGCATAAAGATCTGCATGACCCAAACAATTGCTCAGTAATATTCCACTGTCTTTGACCCAGTCACTCACAGTATAGCGCTGATCTATACCGCCATGAACAACCTGTGTACTTAAGATAATTTTGCAATTTTTTTGTTGTATAGCCTTCAATACATTGAGTAATTCAGCATCAACGGCAATGTTGCCTGTACCAAAACCTTGTAAAATTAAAACATCTGGCGTGTGTGTAAGCAGGGTGGCTAAATTTTGACTGTGTAGATCAGTTGCTATCGGTTGCCACATCCAATTCAGGCAATTGAAATGAGCTGCTTTGTCTAAATCATTGGCTTGAACAATATACGGCGATGTCAGCATTGAAAGTGGCTGTGTGGCTGGCAGCCCATCAAAGGCTTTCAGATCGGTTGTATGTACTTTTAGTGCGGATTGAGCATGCATTAATTGATGATGAAAGGCCAAATAAACCCCAACACTCGATTGGTGTACCGATTCCAATGCAAAATTTAAATTGTAGATGGCATCGGTAAATTCACGGGTGTTGTCACCAGCCACATTAAACAGCGGATATTGGCTGCCTGTTAGCACGATATGAGCAGACTGTGCCATAAAGTGTGCAAGTACTGCGCCGGCATAGCTAAGCGTGTCTGTGCCATGAATAATTACGAAATGCTGAAATTGTTGTAATTGTAAACTTTGAATTTGTTGGATCAGTGCCAGCCAGTCGGGTGCAGTACAAGCACTACTGTCACGAATGACAGGTGCAACAAAACATTCAATGTTTAGGTGTAGTGGCAGCACATGCTGTAATTTAGGTAAAAACGCATTCGCTGGCATGGGGCTTAAAGGTTCACCGATACAACCGAAGGTACCACCCATATAAATAAGAGCAATTTTTTTCATCATAAAAAAAGCAGCCTTGAAAGACTGCTTTAGTTTAAATCGCTTTTGCTTAAGATGCGATTTGATTCAGTAACTGATCTACTTGTTGACGCTGAGCTGAAGAAAACTCAGCCTCTTTTTCAGTTAAAATTTCACGTGCAGCGTCATAAGCACCTAGTTTGATGTATTGCGCTGCCAATTCAAGATTCAATTCAATTTCATTGACTTCAACCAGTTCAGGGAAAGATTTAACCAATGGATCGTTTTGGTCTGTAGCAGATGGGGTTGACGGTGTGCCTAAACCGCTAATGTCAAAACTCACACCACTTGAAGCAGGGGCTGCAGGTTTAACTTCAGGCGTAGACTCTAAGCTAAACTCTGTTGCTGGAGCGACAACTGCTTCTTCTGTTTTTGCTGTTTCAAAAGCACCTAAGTCAAAGTTTAAAGTTGGAGCTTCAACTTTGTTTTCTTCTACAACCGGTGTTTCTGTTGTAAATGAAAAATCTAAAGGCTCGATTTTTTCTTCTACAGTTTCTGTTTTGGTTTCAGCCGCAGCTTCAGTGCTTGGGGCAAAGTCCATTGCAAAATCAATCGGTTTGATTTCTTCAACGGCAGGAGTTGGCTGAGCAATCTCTTCGGTTTTCGGTGTTGCTTCAAGTGCAGGTTCTGGTGAAATTGAAAGCGTGTCAAATTCAAGCGGCTGTATTTTTTCAGCAGGCGCACTTTCAACTGGGGAAGAAATTTCTGCTTTTGCAGGTGTTTCAGTGGTGAAATTAAAATCTAGTGGTTTAATTTCTGCTGCTTTTGGCTCAACAGGTGCAGCAGTTGAACTTTGCATTAGAGCATCAAAATCAGAGGTATTTTGAGCTTTTGATGGAGCCTCTTCAGTGATCGGTGATACAAAGTTAATGGCATCATCTTTCACATTTTGAGAATTTTCAAACTCTACTTTTTTTGCTTCAGCTTGTTCTAAAATTTCATCGAGTTCAAGTGAACGAATATGGCTCAGCAATTGGCTGATGGCAAATTCGTCTTTTTGTAAAATGTGAATATCTAATAGATATAGATATAACTCATGTTGTGAGTTATCACGTTTTAATGATTGATTAATTTGCGCTTCAGCAGAAAAGAAATTACGTTCCGCAATTAATTTTTCAATTTTGCCACGAGCATCGGTCGTTAATGGCGTCATTGATTTTTTTTCAATGACACTGCTTTCAACTACTTGAGTTTTCTTCGGAGTCGCTTTGGCCGAAACACCCGTTTTCTTGGTTTTAGTGGATGTTGGTTTGGCTTTATCTGATTCTTGATCTTTTTGGCGTTTGTTTAAAAAAACCAATACGATCACTAAGATCACTAATGGAATCACATAAATCAGCATGTTTTAACCCCTTGGAGATAGAGTGATATAAAGTTGCACTCATCCCTATAAAATCTTGATTGGTAACGTTTTAGTTTATTGGCTTCTTTTATCTGCTTGTTGAGCTTTCAACTGTTGTTGCAGTTGAGCAAGACGAGCATTTAATAATTGAATTCTGTGATCCTTTTGATTTAGCGCCAATTCTAATTGAGTTACGTTTCTCTGTAATTTAACGGTTTTTTCACGAGATGTCATAACTTTTAATGACAACTCTTTCGAAGTTTTATTCTTTTCTGCTGCACTGTTGGCAGAAGATTGTGCCGAATCTTGCGCTTTCTCTGCAACCAGACTCATTTCAGCTTGATTCAAGCGGTATTTGGTTTTGCCTGACTGCTTCGAAGGCACTTTGGCAAGTTCTGCCGCAGAGACTTTTACAGGCTGTTTTGCTTGCTGCATACCATGCAGATTTAAGGCCGCACCACGGCGCAGACGGTTTACGTCGCCCTGAATGAATGCATGTTCGTTGCTGTTTTTAATCTGTTGCATGACTTCAGAGACAGGGCGGTTTTGTTCTGTCGCAATACGTGAGGCAATCCCCCAAAGGCTTTCATTCGAGCGAACCACATATTTTGCTGCTGGTGTTGCTGTCGATGAAGCCGCGGTACTTGTTGGTTTTGGTGTAGATGCTGTTGGAGCTGTCGTTGTTGGATTTTCACGTTTTTGTGCTGCCTGCTCCGCAGCAAATTTTTGTGCCAATGGGTCTTTAGATCTTGCAGTTGATGCTGTTGCAGTTTGTGTGGCTTGCATTTCTGAACTGACAGAGCCGGTCGAATTGGTTTTTGTAACTTGCGAAATTGATGTTTCAGAACCTGATGAAGTACTTGCGCTATTTTGCTCCGCAGGCGTAACACTATAATTTTGTACATGCGTGACAGGTTCAATCGCAACAGGCGTTGACGTTGCTAATTGTGCTAACTGTGGAGGTGCTTTGGTACTGAGTAATAAGGGTTGTTCTGCAGCTACGGGTGCTTTTGCGGTATACAGTGTGCTGACAGGTAAATTTAAGGCAATATCTTTTTCATTTACAATAACGACAGGTGCTAAAGCACGCTCATTGGCACGTGTTTGATTCGCATTCGACGGCGCTGGATTGCGTTTTAATGGTGTGCGAATTTGTTGCAGGCGTGAAGCATTCCCTTCTTTAATATTAACAATAAAATTAAGTTCTGCATCGGTTACTGGACGCGAAGAGGTAATGGTAATTACCCCGTTGCCTGCACCATCACGACGCGTAAAGAAGTTTAAATGTCCCGGTGGTTGATGCCCTGTACCCATACTTAACAAATCCTCTGCCGTGGCTAAACTTGCATTGAGCGGCACAGATGTGTTTGAGTGGCGAAAATGAATCTCAGCGTACAGCAATTCCCCGGGTGCTGACTGGACTTGTACAGGATCAATGCTGATCGCGTGAATGTTTTGAGATGCAATAACGGCTAAAATGGCGATCTTTAATTTGTTATATACGGTCATCTTAATCTTTAGCTCGAATATATGTCGCATGGCGAAAATTATAGATTAGCGAGTTGTCAAAGAATTGTAAAATATTTACACGACAGTTACATAAAAAAGCCGATCAATTGTGATCGGCTTCCTGTTCATAGACTTAAAAATGCTTAAGCAGTTTTATAATCAATGAGAATTCTTAGCATACGGCGTAAAGGTTCAGCAGCACCCCAAAGCAATTGGTCACCTACAGTGAATGCACCTAGGTATTCTTTACCCATGTTGAGCTTACGGAGACGACCAACTGGAACAGACAAGGTGCCTGTTACAGCAACAGGAGTCAAATCAGTCATTGACGCTTCACGGGTATTTGGAACCACTTTAGACCAATCGTTGGCACTTGCGATGATATCTTCGATTTCATCCAGTGGAACATCTTTACGAAGTTTTAAAGTCAATGCTTGTGAGTGACAACGCATCGCACCGATACGGACACAGTGGCCATCGATTGGAACGATTTGCTGGTTGCCTAAGATCTTGTTGGTTTCAACTTGACCTTTCCACTCTTCTTTCGACTGACCGCTTTCAAGCTGTTTGTCGATATAAGGAATGAGAGAACCCGCTAAAGGCACACCGAAGTTTGCAGATGGGAAACCTTCGCCACGTTGTAACTGTGCAATTTTAGAATCGATATCTAAAATTGGTGAACGTGGGTCATCCAGCAAGTCTTTGGTATTGTTGTACAAGTAGCCCATACCTGAAATCAGTTCACGCATGTTTTGCGCGCCTGCACCAGATGCTGCTTGATAAGTCATTGAGGTTGCCCATTCCACTAAATTATTTTGGAATAGACCGCCTAAACCCATTAACATTAATGAAACGGTACAGTTACCGCCCACGAATGTTTTTGTACCTTTTACTAAGCCGTCTTTGATTACATTCATGTTTACTGGGTCAAGTACGATGATTGCTTCATCGTCCATACGTAAAGTCGATGCAGCATCGATCCAGTAACCATTCCAGTTTTCAGCTTTAAGCTTAGGGAAAACTTCAGTCGTATAATCGCCACCTTGGCAGGTGATAATGACATCCATTTGCTTCAGACTATCAATGTCCGTTGCATCCATAAGTGCTGGGGCAGTCTTACCACCAAACGCAGGGGCTTCACCACCTGCATTACTGGTAGAAAAGTAAAACGGTTCGAAATGAGCGAAATCGTTTTCTTCAACCATACGTTGCATAAGGACGGAACCAACCATCCCGCGCCAACCGACCAGACCTACTTTCATGTCACTTTGCCTCGGTGCGTTAAAAAAATAAAAAGGGGGTTCGAGTGTACCAAAAGGGCGCATAACTGCAAGCGCTACATAATGAAAACACCAATAATATTGTGCAATATATCTTGTTTATGTTACATGCAAAACTGATATAAATTTATGAATCAATAAAAAATAAAGAATATAAGGGAGGCGTAATGATTTGGATTGAAATACTGGCTGGCTTCGTCATTTGGTTGACATTTTGGTCACTCATACCACGAGATGAATGGTGGTTTCGTGGTGCAGATTTTCCGCGTCTGCAAATCTTGGCTTTGGGCATATTTGCCTTCATAGGCTTAATTTTATGGAATGCTGAATGGGACTTGGCGCGTGAAATCATTTTAATTGGGTTGATTGCTGCCTTGGCATATCAATTAAAAATGGTTTTGCCTTATACCTTTATTTGGAAAAAACAAGTCAAAAAAGTTCGTTCAGACCAGTTAGATAAACAGAAACAAATTTCAATCATTGTCTCAAATGTACTTACGCCGAATACTCAATATCACTTATTATTGGCACAAATACAAAAGCATCAACCTGACTTAGTACTCACGCTAGAAACAGATCAAACTTGGCAAAATGAATTGGCAGTGATTGAAGCTGATTATCCTTATCGCGTACCCGTACCTTTGGATAATTTGTATGGGATGCATTTGTATAGCAAGTTAGAACTTAGTGAAACTGAAGTCAAATTTATTCTCAGTGATGAAATTCCTTCGATCCATACCCGAGTCACCTTAGCATCAGGAAATCAGGTTCAACTGTATTGTTTACATCCCAAACCGCCAAGTCCAACAGAAGCCAAAGATTCAACTTTACGCGATGCAGAATTGCTGATTGTGGGCGATCAGATTAAAGATTTAGATGAAAGTTGCATCGTTATGGGGGACCTGAATGATGTGGCATGGTCACGTACTACACGACTCTTTCAACGAATCAGTGGGCTTTTAGACCCGCGTGTTGGACGTCATTTCGTAAATACCTTTCATGCCAATTATCCACTGCTGCGTTGGTCGCTCGACCATATTTTTCATAGTACAGATTTTGCATTGGTACATATGGAACGCTTGCCCAATATCGGTTCAGACCATTTTCCAGTCTATGTGGTGCTGCAAACAGGCAGGGTATTTGAGCAAATCCAAGAAGAATTAGAGCAAACAGATGAAGATGAACAAGAAGCGCAAGAGGCAATTCAGGAGGGTATAGAAAAAGCTGAGAAAGAGGAGAAGATTGTGACTGATGAAATCGCCCATGATTATAAGAATGGTACGAAGGCACCTTGATTTTGTTTGATTTAAGAGAAAAGTGTAAGAAATAGCTTACACAGCTTTCGGCTTCTGACGAATGGTCAGGTCAAGTGTATTGACTTATTCTTTGTTCATCGGCACATGGAACTGGGAACGGAACATCCCACTAAGGAAGACGAAGCCGATGGAAGCATCACGGAACGGATGCAGGAAAGGAAAGCCAATAAAAAATAAAAAGAATACTTGTGAAAGCACAACCTCATAGACCCGAGTTTTGCAGGATGCAGAACTCGGGTTTTGCTTTTGTGATATAGAATTTTTTGCTTTTCTTTTGATCAATTTCTTTTACAGTGTGCCAAGAAAAAAACGATGAATTTCCAATAAAAATATAGGTATGAGACGTTCTATGCTGTCCGAATGGCACCAAAAAATATTGCAGATTACACACTTATCCACCGATGCACTTTCCATTTACCTTGGCTTAATACTGTTCTTTTTTGTGGCCTTTTGCCATCACCGCCAATTGAAATCACCTTATGCGATTTGGACTGTTGTGGTCGTCGCAGTGGGATTGGAATTGTTTAATGCACGCCATGATATTTTAGATAGAGGCTTTTGGCGTATAGGGCAAAGTTTGAAACATATTCTAAATGTCATGTTGTTGCCGCTGATCCTTTGGTTGATGGCCCGATACCGTGTATGGAAGGGTTGAATCACCATTGAGTCGTTCATAATAAAAAAGGATATTGTGCATTTCACAATATCCTTTCTAGATGCTGATCTAGTTGCCGAATTAAAAAGATTTCCAGAGCGTTATCCTGCACAGCAAAGATCTATGGCGTGTAGTCAATCAAGCTGAATGCTGAGAGACCACTTGCGTATACAACTCCAAAGTCTGATCACACATCTCTTTTAAACTAAACATGCTGATAGGCTGCACGTGTTGTGGTTGGTCTAAATGCAACTTTAAGGTGTCGAGTAATTGTGTTTCATCATCGACAGTGACTAAACCTTGCGGATAGACATTCGATAATATTTCAGCTACGCCACCACGGTTCCAACCGATTACAGGTGTACCTACAGACAGTGCTTCAAGTACTGTCCGTCCAAAGGTTTCCGCTTGGCTCGACAAAGACAAAACCAAATCGCTAAAAGCTAACCATTCACGGATATCTGAACGATGACCGACAAAAGTAATCCGATCACTCAGCCCTTTAGCCGCAATACTGTCTTGCATTTCTTGTAAATAAGCCGCTTTTTTCGGATCTGCACCACCGACCACCACCGCATGTACGTCGGGATACTGTGTTTGTAGCTGTTCCATTAAATGGATCAGGGTTTCATGACCTTTCAAACGGGTGATACGGCCTGGTAAGCAAATCAGACGCTTATTTTCTAGTTCAGGGAAATCTTTTAGGGTTTGATTGAGCCACTGTGCTGAGGGTTGATAACCATGTGGAAAAGCAGCGGGGTCAATGCCACGATAAATACGCACAATGTCCTTGGTAGGACAGTTTTTGTAGTTGTCCGTGATGTATTTGACAACACTATCCGAGACCGCAATGACTTTTTCAGCCTGCGTCATGATTTGACTATAGCGATTAATCGAATAAAAACCATGTACAGTTGAAATCAGGTGAGGTCGCTTGTTTGCAGGAATCCCTTTGAGGGCAAAATGCGTGAGCCACGCAGGGACACGTGAGCGCACATGCACGATGTCTGGTTGATGTTGCTCAATCAGTTTACGTAGAGGACGAATTTGCCATAAGCTTGATAAGGCTTTTTTATGGATTGCGAGCGTGAGGTGAGTTGAACCTTCAGCTTCCAATTGAGTTACCATGCGGCCACCATTTGAAACCACTAAGGACTCATGACCGGCGGTCACTAAAGCACGAGCTATTTCCAAGGTTCCTCGCTCGACACCACCACTGTTCAATTCAGGTAAAAGCTGCATCACTTTCATAGCATTTCTCTTTTTTATGTGCTGAGTTGAACTCAATAGATTTTGTCATAGCCTTGTGGGCGGGTTTTAAAGCGGCGATGGAACCACATGTATTGTGTCGGTGCGATTCGTAGCTGATTTTCAATAATTTTATTGGTTCGAACAGCATCCGAAACTTCATCTTCACTCGGAAAATTATCCAAAGCAGGTTCAATCAGCACATGATATTGAGGGTTGCTGATGTCGCCATCGCGATAAAAATACAACGGGATCGCCTCGGCTTTAGCAATTTTTAATAAGCGACGATGTGCAGTAACAGTGGCTGCTGGAGTACCAAAAAATGGTGCCATGACCCCTTGTTTTAAACCAAAGTCTTGATCGGGACTGTACCAAATGGCATGGCCATTTTTCAGATTGCGAATCAAGCCACGCATATCGTCATGGTCGATTTGGTTGGCATAGATGGTGGCACGGCAACGCACAATCAACATATCCAACAGCGGATTATTTTGCGGACGATAAACCACATCCGGCTCAAAGAACTGTGCGCATAAGTAGCCACCAGCATCGAGCAGGGTAGAATGTGTGCCGAGGAGTAAAATACCTTTGCCTTCAGCTTGTGCATTTTGAATATGTTCTAAGCCTTCAATTTGCACCCGATTTTTGAACCACTGCGGACTGTACCATGCATTTAAAGTTTCAAAAATGCCAATCATTTGGTCGATAAAAACCTGTCGTGCATTGGCCTCAACCTGTTCTGCTGTCCATTCAGGAAAGCAAACTTCCAAGTTGCGAATCGTGGTTTTACGACGTGATTTGAGATTTTTAAATGCGACAGAACCGAGGAATTGTCCAAGGCGATACTGAACTGCCCAAGGAAGAATCGCCAAAATCATAAGAAATACAATCCCTATCCATATTCCCCAATACTGAGGAAGTAAGAAAGACCATTGGAATTTTCCGGGTTGATATGTTGGCTTTTGACTCATAGGGCTAAATCAAAGATTAAAAAATAGGGTTCAGTTTAGCATGAAGCTGAATTGAAAGAGAAAGTTCAAACTCATGCTGCGCTAGACTTAACCTTTGACTAAACCGCCATCGACAATCAAATTCTGCCCGGTGACTGCACGTGAGTAAGGGGACAAGAACATCATGATGGCCGCCGCAAATTCTTCAGGTGTGGTCACTGTGCGTAAAGGTGTCGATGCTGCGATTAAATCAAACACGGCATCGGGCGTCGCTTTACTGGCATCGGTGCTTTGTAATAAGCCACCTGAAAGCATATTCACATTAATCCCAAACTCACCCAGCTCATGTGCCGCTGTGCGGGTGAAGGCCAACAAAGCTGCCTTTGCTGCAGTGTAGTCGTGGTAAGGCACGACAGGGTTTTGTACCAGGTTGGTACCAATATTGACAATGCGACCAAAACCCTGTGCTTTCATCTTGGGAAGCGCCGCTTGTGTGGTGTTGAGAGCAGCAACGACTGCTCCATCAAATTGTTGCTGTAAGTGCTGTGCGGTCAGTTCTTCCATTTTAGGACGGGCATCGCCATTAAATTGAAAATGGATGAGGGCATTATTTACGACAGAGGTGATCGCGGTACCAAAATGTGCTTCTGCTGCGGCAAAAAGCTGTTCTACTTGAGCTTTATCTGTGACATCTGCTTGATAGGCAAACACTTGCTGAGGAAATGCGGTCGCCAACTGTTCTGCCGCAGTTTGACTGGATAGATAGTTCACGACCACGCGTGCCCCTTCAGCTATTAAAGTTTGGCTAATTGCCAAACCGAGGCCACGTGCGCCTCCTGTAACCAAGACAATTTGATCTGAAATTTGCATGCTCGTGACTCAATCTTATATTGAACGTCACCATAGCAAGCTTTTCACATTTGCGGAATCGACTTTACAGACGCTGTATGCTCCAATTTGAAACAGCGTCATTTAGGTTAGCCATCCAGTCGAGTCATATGACATAAAAAAGCCGTATCGAAATACGGCTTTTTCTGTGTGGAATATTTGTAGATTCAGCCTTTAGCGAGCGTTTCTAGCTCATCTAAACGTTCCATTTTTTCCAACATTTCGTCATCAATTTCAGCAAGACGCTGTGATGCTTTGGTCGCAGCATTGGCGTCAGTCATGAACCAAGAACCGTCAGCTAATTTTTCAGACAATTCAGCTTGCTCTTGTTCCAATGCTTCAATTTCAGTCGGCAGTTGTTCTAGGGCACGTTGGTCTTTATAGCTAAGCTTGACTTTTTTAGGCACGGCAGCGGCAGCCGCTGCTTCGGCTTTAGCCATGGCTTTTTTCACATCGCTTTTTTGATCAACGACAGTTTGGTCTGGACGCTGTTCCAAATAGTCTTGGTAACCGCCGATGTATTCATCGATTTGGCCTTTACCATCAAAGACCCAAGTTGAAGTCACCACGTTGTCCATAAAGGCACGGTCATGCGAAATCAGTAACAGTGTGCCTTTGTAAGCACTGAGCATTTCTTCCAAGAGTTCAAGCGTCACCATATCCAAGTCGTTGGTCGGTTCGTCCATCACAATCAGGTTCGATGGTTTCAATAGCAGTTTCGCCAACAGAATACGGTTACGCTCACCCCCAGACAGTGCTTTAACTGGTGTACGTGCGCGTTCTGGAGAGAATAAAAAGTCTTGTAAATAACTGTAGATGTGACGACGGCTACCATTGACATCGACATGGTCTGAGCCTTCAGAGACGTTATCTTTCACTGATTTTTCAAGATCAAGTGCATTTCGAAGCTGATCAAAGTAAGCAACTTCAAGCTGTGTACCTGTTTTCACTGTACCAGTATGTTCTTGCTCACCCAAAATAGCTTTGATGAGGGTGGTTTTACCCACGCCGTTGTCACCGACCAAACCGATCCGGTCACCACGTAACACCAGTGCCGAGAAGTCTTTAATGATTGGAGCGCTGTTGCCAAATTGCACAGCTAAGTTTTCAATTTCAAAGACCACTTTACCTGAGCGCTGCGCATCTTGCGTTGCCATGCTCACTTTACCTTGTTGTGAACGGCGTGCTTTAGACTCTTCACGCAATGCTTTTAGCGCACGAACACGACCTTCGTTACGGGTACGACGCGCTTTAATGCCCTGACGAATCCACACTTCTTCTTCAGCGAGTTTTTTATCGAATAGCGCATTTTGCTTTTCTTCCGCTTCCATTTGCTGAGCTTTGAGTTCGAGATAACGTGAATAGTTACCTTCATAGCTACGCAAAATGCCGCGGTCAAGTTCCACAATACGGGTTGCGATACTATCGACAAATGAACGGTCATGCGAAATAAACAACAGGGTTAAGTTGTTTTGATCAAGCAGGAATTTTTCGAGCCATTCAATACTTTCAACGTCCAAATGGTTGGTCGGTTCGTCGAGTAGCAATACATCGGGCTGCGTTAAGAGAGCACGTGCCAATAGAACACGACGCTTACGACCACCAGACAAATCTGCAAGGTCAGCTTCTGGGTCTAGGCCCATTTTACTGAGGATGGCATTCACTTTAGTTTCAAGTGACCAGCCATCCATTTGATCCATCTGATGTTGTAGGTTACCCATGCGCTCACAGGCGTCCATATCACCGAGTACGCAGGCTTCGCTGGCTTCATGATAAGCACGCAGTACAGTAGCAGCTTCACCTGCACCATCGGCTACAATATCAGCGACTTTGCCCGAATCCATGGGTACATCTTGCGCAAGCATTGAAATCGTAATGCCATTTTGTAATGAAACTTCACCGCCGTCTGGCAATAAAGTTCCCTCAATCAGTTTAAGTAAAGTAGACTTACCTTCACCATTACGACCGATTAGACACACTCGCTCGCCACGTTCTAAACTGAAGTTCGCGCCGTCGAGTAGGGAAGGTCCGCCAAATGCAAGCTGGACGTCCCTTAAAGTAATATAGGCCATAATGTTTCCTGAAATCTTATATGAGGAGTGTAAATTGACTACACAACAAAATCTTGATGAACAGGCGTCATTTTCCGCACCCATTGAAGATTTGCAAGTCCGAATTGCATTTTTAGATGATTTAGTTGACCAACTGAATGATCAAGTTGCGCGTCAAAACGCCGAAATCGCTGATTTAAAGAAACAAATGCAGATATTGTATCGTCGTATTGAATCGGCAGATTTATCTGAAGGTATTGCGGCATTTGACCCAATGACCAACCGTCCACCGCATTATTAATGTCGATTTTGAATGACAGGCAGATGACGAATCAGGGCCAAAGCTGTGGATTGGTGTAAATTTATTTGACCTTTTGCAGTGTGACAGGTCTAATGCACCGCATCTGCTGATCGAAACCCATTATTTCATCTCATGAGTCAAAAAGTTGTCCTGCTAGATTTGGAAAATAACCCGCCCACAGCAAATCTATTGCGCAATATCATTGAACATTACAGTACTTTGTATGTGTTTAGCTGCAGTGGAAAATTTGAATATGCACTTGAAGATTTAACTGAAATTGCAGGGTGGATCGCGAGTGGTCAATTGGTGGTTTTGGATATTCCAGAAACGCCGCAAAAAGAATTTGAATATGCGGTGATTGTGGGGCAACTGATGGCCTTGATGGATCCAGATGCGCATATTGAAGTGATTTCAGCGATGCCGGATATTGGCTTATTGATAGAACAATTGGACGGCTCTGGACTCAGCGCACATCTCATTCAAATTCAGTCAGAACAAGAAGTTTCACATAAAGTGAAGTATAAAATTCCTGACCTAGAAACCATTCGGAATAAACCTGATTTATTACTGATTAAACACTATTGTGATGGTCTGGAAAAACTCAGTGGCAAGCCCAACAGTTTGGATAAACTGAAAAATTCGCTGATGAATATTTTGCAAGTCTCTAGCGAAAAAGCTCAGCATTTGGTCGGTATGTTGATCAATCTTAAAATCGTCAAACGCTTTGATGAGCAAATTTCGATTCGAAAAAAAGTACTCAAACAATGGGTGCAGCTAGATTTAAATACGACTGCTGAAACAGCATTGCCGATAAAAACAGACCTGAATGCATTTACTGCTTCACTCGAAGAACAAACCTCAAATACTGATGATACGGCGTCGATGATTCAGGCTGCACAGCAAGGCTTATTTAAAAATTTCAATAAGATTGATCCTGTGCAAATGGAAGTGATCCGAAAATTGCATGAATTAAAGTCAGATAAACCAAAAGATATCTATGCCTTACGTGATTTATTGGAGCAAATGTTCCCACAATCTGACGTTCGATTATTACTTAAAGAGTTGATCGAAAAAGGATATATCTATTGGAATGGTCACGAAGTGCTGTATAGCCACGAGATGTTCCTGAATTAATTTTATCGAGTGAACTTGCGTTTTATATTGCGCTTATGCAACTCTAATAAAGGAATATAAAGGTTGTGCTATGGAAAATACTGGAATCTGGGTTACCGTTTTTATTGTGGTCTTTGTACTTGGGTCGATTTTTGGACTTCGAGTAAATCCTAGAGAAAAAGCCTTGGGCATTATGCGCGAGAAGGCGCGTAAGATGGGGCTGCACCCACGTTTAGTGGCTGCACCTGCTTGGACCAAGATTCCAATGGCATCTGAAAAACGTGCCAGTATGGTGGCGTATTACAGTGTGCTGATTCCAGATGCGCGTTTGCCTTTAATGCGTGCTTTAGTGGTCGATGACAAACTTGAACTGGTGCATGGTGATGACAAGTTCAAGGATTTAGCCATTACATTAAAGGGCATTTATGCTATTGATATGCAGGCAAACTGTGTAGGAATCTATTGGAACGAAGAATCTGACTTAAGAGCCACACAGCTTGAAGATATGAAAGCATTTTTACATTCATTGGCTGAACTTTAAATTTTAAAAAACCTATTAAACAGGAATGATGGTTAACTATGGCGAACGCTCCTCGGTCCACATCTAAAAGTACCACAGCAAAATCTGCCGATGCTGGGAAAAAGCGTGCGTTAGTGATTGTGGAATCGCCTGCAAAAGCGAAAACAATCAATAAATATTTGGGCTCTGATTACATCGTGAAATCATCGGTGGGTCATGTCCGTGATTTACCTACAGGCGGCTCGAGTAAAACAGCAGAGAAAAAGCCAGTAACTCGTGCAAAATTAACTGAAGCTGAAAAAGCCAAAAAAGCACAAAAAGCTTTGGTTAATCGTATGGGTGTAGACCCTGAAAATGACTGGAAGGCACAGTACGAAGTCCTACCGGGCAAAGAACATGTTGTTGCAGAACTGAAAAAGCTTGCATCGCAAGTTGACGAGGTCTATCTCGCAACGGATATGGATAGGGAAGGAGAAGCAATTGCTTGGCATTTAAAAGAAGTGATTGGCGGTGACGACTCACGTTATCAACGTGTGGTGTTCAACGAAATTACCAAAAATGCCATCCAAGAAGCGTTTAAACATCCTTCTCGCCTCGATACAGATAAAGTCAATGCTCAACAAGCCCGTCGTTTCCTCGACCGTATTGTGGGCTTTATGATCTCGCCACTCTTATGGGAAAAAATCGCCCGTGGTCTATCGGCAGGTCGTGTGCAATCAGTGGCTGTTAAACTTGTGGTTGAGCGTGAACGTGAAATTCGTGCCTTCATTCCAGAAGAGTTTTGGCAAGTTTTTGCAGATACCAAGTCGAAGAAAGACGATATCCGCTTAGAAGCGGTGAAGCAAAATGGCAAGACTTTAAAACTGCACAACAAAGCTGAAACGGATGCTTTACTGAACCTGATTAAAGATGCCGACTACACAGTTTCAGCACGTGAAGACAAACCAACCAAGGTCAATCCAAGTGCGCCATACATCACGTCTACACTGCAACAAGCAGCAAGTACACGTTTAGGTTTTTCTGTGAAGAAAACCATGATGTTGGCACAGCGTTTATATGAAGCCGGCTTTATTACCTACATGCGTACAGACTCAACATTCTTGAGTGATGACGCTGTAAATATGGTTCGTGGTCATATTGAAACTGAGTTTGGTCAAAAATATTTACCGGCTAAACCAAATCGCTACGGCAATAAAGCTGGTGCGCAAGAAGCCCATGAAGCGATTCGTCCATCAAATGTCGCGCTAAAAGGCGATAGTTTGGTGGGTGTAGAGCGTGATGCACAGCGTCTTTATGACCTGATCTGGCGTCAGTTCGTTGCATGTCAAATGACTCCAGCAGAATATTTATCATCAACGATTTTAGTCAATGCCAATGGTGTCGAACTCAAAGCCAAAGGCCGTACATTGGTTTTTGATGGTTTCACTAAAGTGCGTGGTCAAAACAAATCGGATGATGATGTACTGTTGCCTGCTGTAAAAGTCGGTGAAGTACTGAAACTTGAAAAATTAGATCCATCGCAACACTTTACTAAACCACCTGCGCGCTTCACTGAAGCATCTTTGGTCAAAGAGCTTGAGAAAAAAGGGATTGGTCGTCCATCGACGTATGCTGCGATTATCTCAACTATTCAAGACCGTGGTTATGTGAAGCTTGATAACCGTCGTTTGTTCGCCGAGAAAATGGGTGAAATCGTGACAGACCGTCTCGATGAAAACTTTAATAACTTGATGAACTATGCATTTACGGCAGATCTTGAAGGTCAGCTAGATAAAGTCGCGGATGGTGATCGTAACTGGAAAGAGTTACTCAATAGCTTCTACGGTGATTTTAAAACACGTTTAACCACAGCTCAGGGTGAAAATGGCATGCGCCGTAATTTACCTGTAGAAGTGGATGCTGTGCACTGTAAAGAATGTGATCGTCCGATGCAGATTCGTACAGGAACTACCGGTGTGTTCTTGGGTTGTTCAGGTTATAACTTACCGCCAAAAGAGCGTTGTAAGGGAACTTTAAACCTGACACCTGTAGAATCATTGGCTGCACTGTCTGACGATGACTCGGCAGAAACAGCAGATTTGATGTCGAAAAAACGTTGTCCAATCTGTGAAACAGCCATGGATAGCTATGTGATTGATGGTGGGCGTAAGTTGCATATCTGTGGTAATAACCCAGACTGTGCTGGTTTTGAGCTTGAAGAAGGTGAGTTCAAAATCAAAGGTTATGATGGTCCAACCATTCCGTGCGACAAATGTGATGGCGAAATGCAATTGAAGACAGGCCGTTTCGGTCCATACTTTGCATGTAATAGCTGTGATAATACACGTAAAGTGTTGAAGAGCGGTCAGCCTGCACCTCCACGTGTAGATCCAATTAAAATGGAACACTTACGCTCAACCAAACATGATGACTTCTTTGTCCTTCGTGATGGCGCAGCAGGTTTATTCTTAGCTGCAAGTAAGTTCCCGAAAGTTCGTGAAACTCGTGCACCGAAAGTGGCTGAACTACGTTCTGTCGCAGATCAGTTGGATGCAAAATATCAGTTCATCTTGCAAGCACCGGATGTCGATCCTGAAGGAAACCCAACATTAGTAAAATTCAGCCGTAAAAACCAAGCACAATATATTGGTTCTGAAAATGCTGAAGGCAAACAAACCAAATGGTCTTTGGTGTACCAAGACGGTAAGTGGGTTGAGGCTTAAGCTTTAAAACCAATAAAGTGCTGACTTCGGTCGGCATTTTTTATGTCTTTTGATCAGGGATATTTGATGATAGGCAATCTATTGAGCTTTTAAATTGTCCAAGACATTTTAAGAATGTTCTGTTTTAATTCTGAAAATAAATGCTAAAAATTAATTGAGATCTTGGGGAATGTGGAAAAAAATTCGGGTACTGTGTTTACTGCTGATTCTACTAGTGGTCGCAGTCAATGCCTATAAAGACAAAAACCAAGACTGGAGTAAACCGATCTTTGTATTGTTACATCCAATTAATGCCGATGGTCGAGAGAGCACACAAGCTTATATACAGCAGCTCTCTGTCAATGATTTAAACGATGTTCAACAATATTTACAAGCGACAGCACAGAAATACCGAGGGCAACCGACTTATGTGTATTTTAAGTTAGGTCGTGAGCTGAAAGTTTTACCTCCCAAAGTACCCAATGATGCTGGCATGTTGGACGTTATCTTATGGAGTTTGAAATTCCGCTACTATGCTTGGCAGCAGCATGAAAATGTAGATGGTGTTTCGAGTGTCACGCTATTTTTAAATTATTATGATCCGACTCAAACCAAAGAACTTAAACATTCCACAGCTTTGGAAAATGGTCGAATTGGATCGGTGAATATATTTGCATCGAATAAACAGACAGCGCAGAATAAAATCGTTTTAGCCCATGAGTTATTACACGCTTTGGGTGCAACTGATAAATATGATTTGGCCACAGGTCAGCCTATCTTCCCTGTCGGTTATGCAGAACCTGAGCGGCAGCCTTTGTTTCCACAAAGTAAAGCTGAACTAATGGCTGGGCACATTCCAACTTCACAGACGCAAAGTAAAATGCCTGAAGATTTAGCTGATACTGTGGTGAATGACGTCACAGCGATTGAAGTGGGATGGAAAAAATAATGTGGATAAAGCGTATTTTATCCACAGCTTCAAGTGGCAGTGTGGATAAGATTTGGACTTTTCTTTTATTTTTCTTCATCATGAAGTTGCATAATCCATTGAATAACGAATAACTTGAGAAAAAGCATGAGAACAGTAGGCAACGATTTAATTCGCAGTCAGCTCCATGAAAACCGTAAGTGGTATCTCGGTTTAGGTGCTTTATTGGTGGTCTTCGGATTGGTCCTTTTGGTAGCCTTGCCATTTGCGACACTTACGGTGATTTATATTTTTGGTTTGCTGATGATGTTAGGTGGCGTAATTCACTTCATCGCAGCATTTAAAATTTTTGAAGGCGGCTACCGCTGGTTCTGGGCACTATTTGGTGTGTTGTATTTGGTCGCAGGCTATTATGCATTTACAACGCCTGTCAAAACGGCCATTGTCCTGACCAATTTGTTGGCGATTATTTTGATCATTGCAGGGGTCATTCGTATCTTTAATGCTGTGCTATTTCAAACATTTCAAGGTTGGGGATGGACACTATTTTCAGGTCTATTGACCTTGATTACGGGTGTGATCATTTTGATGTCGCCTGATGCACCATTTTGGGTATTAGGATTATTCTTGGCGGTTGATATTTTATTCCAAGGGGTCAACTACCTTACTTTGGCTTCTTATATTCGACGTGAAGTGCCGAAAAGCTCGGCAGAGCAGTAAGCTGCTTGCGGATCTGATAAATAAAAAAAGAGTGCTGAGGCACTCTTTTTTTTATTCACTTTTAATGTGTACAACCCGTTAAGGTTTCACGCTATAGCGGCTACTAATGGCGATACGATTCCATGTGTTAATGACAATTGCGAGCCATTCAATCGCACTGATTTGATCATCCGTTAAAAATGGTAGGGCATCTTCATAAACTGCATCAGGAACTTGGCCTTCGGCAATTAATGTAATCGCTTCGATCAAGCTTAAAGCCGCACGTTCTTTTTCGTCATAGTACGCAGTTTCACGCCATGCAGTCAGTAGGCTAATACGTTCAATACTTTCACCAGTTTTAAGTGCATCTTGTGCATGCATACGAATACAGAACGCACATTCGTTGATTTGGGATGCACGTAATTTGAGTAAATGAGCTAATCCTTCACTTAGGCCAGCCTCATTTATTTTTTGCATTGCCAGTGCATCAAGTTCTGCGACTTTTTTATATAGCTCAGGTGCAGATTGACCTAGGTTGATTCGTGACATTTCGAACCTTTCTGATGTTTTTAGATATACCTGCTATTTTAAAACCGTTATGGTTGAGGACAAGTTTTATTTTGAGCATTTAGATGACCACTTTTGTTCTTGCGCCCGATTCATTTAAAGAAAGTATGAGTGCTCAACAAGCCTGTGACGCGATGCAGCGTGCAATTTTAAAGCTCATACCTGACGCCAATGTCATCGCTGTGCCAATGGCAGATGGCGGTGAGGGAACTGTAGATGCGTTACTCAGTGCTTGCGACGGCCAAAAAGTGACGATAGCGCTTACAGGTCCTTTGCCCAATCAACGTGTGACGACGTATTTCGGTTTGATCGACGGTGGGAAAACCGCAGTGATTGAAATGGCAAAAGCTAATGGTATTCATCTTGTCGATATTGCTCAGCGAAATCCTTTACTGACGTCAACTAATGGTACGGGCGAAATGATCCAGGCTGCTCTAGACTTCGGAGTAAGTAAAATTATCATTGGCTTGGGCGGGAGTGTGACCAATGATGGCGGTGCAGGTATGGCGCAGGCCTTGGGGGCACAATTTTTAGATGAAAATGGCTTGGAAATAGCAGTTTGTGGTGGTTGTCTTGATCAAATTAACAGTATTGATTTGACGCAGCTCGACTCACGTTTAGCGCATACAGAAATTATCATTGCCAGCGACGTCATTAATACACTATGTGGTGAAAATGGTGCATCCCATATCTTTAGCCCGCAAAAAGGTGCAACGCAGGAGATGGTGCGTCAGTTAGATCAGAACCTCAGTCATTATGCCGATGTGGTTGAAGCGACACTGGGTTGTACTTTACGTGATGTAGCAGGTGCAGGTGCTGCAGGTGGATTAGGTTTTGGGTTGATGGCTTTTGCAGGTGCATCGATGCAATCAGGTGTGGAATTGGTTATTGAACAAACTCAGTTGAAGGAAAAAATAGCACAGGCAGATTATGTGCTGACAGGTGAAGGGAAAATTGATCATCAAACCAAGTTAGGTAAAACACCATTTGGTGTGGCGCAGGTTGCAAAAAAGTTTAATAAACCCGTGATCGCCTTTGCTGGTCTAGTGGGTGAGGAAATAACAGAACTTTATGATTTAGGTTTCACACAGATTGTTGGGATTAATCCACCAGATTGTAAGTTGGAAGATGCATTAAAAAATGCCGAAACATACTTAGAAAAAAGTTGTACAGATCTCATCAATTCTATATGTAAAAGATCAGAACCTACTCCTCTTAAGATGGATCGGTTCTGAAAAGTGTTACTTCTATAAGCGATTTTCTAAATAGTGCTGTGCCAATGTGACTTCTGCATCGTACTCAGTTGGATTTTGCGGTTTAGGGAGGCGAATATTAGGTGCAATACCAATGTCGTCAATTTGCTGCCCCGTACGGCGGTGGATAAATGTGGTTGCATAATACAGTGTGAATTGTTGAGATGGCGTTTTGATGGTTCGAATATTCGATGCATCTAAAGCACCATAAGTGTTACGCCCCATGACTAAAACATTCGGATTTTGACGTGCGGTTAAAATAAACATTTCACACGAACTACCGCATTCTTCATCTGACAGAATAACAACTTTTTTGGGCGTAGCTTTGACGTCTGAATGGGCGATCACATATTTTTCCTCTTTCTGCTTCGTCATCCCAACCCAGCTATTTTTATTGCTTTCAAGTTTAGCAATCATACGATTAAATTCTACCTTGATTTCCCCATCAGGTAAGGTTTTGGCTGTTTCTTTCCATGATTGAATATTTTCTGTAGATGCATAAATTTGGGGTATTTCAAACCAATACTCAGCTGCTCCCAAAAGTGGATAAAGGGGTTGTGCTGATGTATCAAATCCGCCTGAGTTTTTGCGTAGATCAAGAATTAAATAACGTGCGTCTAACACTTGGTTTTGATTGTCTTGAATGATCTTTTCAAGTTGATCTTGAACAGACAGAGCAAAAGTTGGGATGGTAATTAAGGTTGTCTGCTCAGATAATTTTTGCGTGGTCACGAGATTGCTTGATTGTATTGTTGAACTCTCTGTGATGGCTTCTGATATGGTTTTTCGGCCTAAGCTCAGATGGCCTTTACGGATAGATTTCAGAAAGTGATTGGTGATTTCTTTACAGGCATCGACCGAATTTACTTGTGTAATTTTAGCGTTTTGCTCATTTATGACCTTTTGAATATTTTCTGGATAGTTGTCCCAGTTTTTTGCTCGAATACCCGCATCATTTTTGAGTATAAATTCAGAGCTAAAGTTAAAATCTTTTTGGCACTCACTAGGTGTCATGGGGCTAAGTTTATCTGCAGCTTGAATACTTGGACATGGAAAAAAACTACTACTCAGTACCAACAGAGAAAGCTGTGAAAATCTATTGAACATGTCATGATTCCTAGAGACGGTTATTTTCTAAAGTTATAAGCCTATGGATTTAAATAGGTCTTTGTTTTTCTAATGATATTGATTTGTAAATCTACTGATTTTTTACTGTATAAACAATGAAAATTTTAAATGAATAGTCATGGTTAAAACGGTGTGTTTCCGCGTCAAGTTGAGTCACTTTGTAGTCGTCTACGCTGTGAATTTAGGGTAGCTCTGTTAAACTACCAATTCATATAGCACGATGAGACACCATGAGTTTAGCCAACCTGATTGATGAATTAAATCCTCAACAAAAACAAGCCGCAACAACAGAAGCACAGCATAGCTTGGTTTTGGCAGGAGCAGGTTGTGGTAAAACCAAAACCATCGTAGCGCGTGCAGCTTATTTAATTGATCAAGGCGTGCCTGCCAATCAAATTCAAATTTTGACTTTTACTCGCCGTGCAGCGAGTGAAATTGTTGCTCGTGTGGAGCTGGCTCTGGGGGAGCAAGCCAAAGGGTTACGTGCATCAACCTTTCACACCTTTTGTATGTACCTATTGCGCCGCATTCCAAAAGCCTTTGGCCTAGAACAGTTTTCGATTATTGATCGTGATGATCAACTCATGATGTTCCGCCTGATTCGTGGTCGTGATGATAAGAAAAACCCCAATCACTTGCCCAAGCCGAAAGAACTCTGTGATCTGTATTCCTTTGCGCGGAATACACGTCAGAAACTCAGCATTGCCATGGAAAAGCAAATGCCAGAGTACTTTGCGTTGAAAGATCAAATCGCGGATATCATGAAAGAATACGAAGCCCGTAAACGTGCGCGTAGTTTTCTCGATTATGATGATATCTTGGCGATTGTCGCGAAAGCCTTGGCGGAATCAGATGGACTGGTCGATTATGTCGCTTCGATTTGTCGCCACATGTTGGTTGATGAAATGCAGGATACCAATCCGCTGCAATGGGCGTTACTTGAGCCACTAAAGGAACGTGTCAGTTTGTTCTGTGTCGGCGATGATGCACAGTCCATTTACGGCTTCCGTGGTGCAGACTTTGAAAATATTCATCATTTCAAAGAGCGTGTACCCGACGCACAGATTTTCAAACTCGAAAAAAATTATCGTTCAACCCAAGAAATTTTAGACTTGTCGAATTGGTTGTTGGATGAAAGCGAAATTAAATATGACAAACGCTTAGATGCCTATCGTGGTGAAGGGATTAAGCCGAAAATGCATATTTTCCCGAATGAGTTTGATGAAGCCAAATGGATTGCCATCGACATCAAAGAGCGTCATTACCTCGAAGGCAGCAAATGGTCGGATCATATGGTGCTTGTGCGTTCAAGCTTTGCTGCTCGTCATATTGAAGCGGCCTGTATTGCCGCAAACGTGCCGTATCGCTTTATTGGCGGCATGAAATTACTTGAAACAGCCCATGTAAAAGACTTACTCAGTGTATTGCGTGTAGTGGCCAATCCTTTAGATGATATCGCGTGGATGCGCTTTTTAACCTTATGGAATGGTGTGGGTGATGTAGGTGCGAGTAAGTTATCGCAGCAGATTTTACTTGAGCCAGAAATGCAAGCCATTGCAACCAAGTTAGAAAATTTTGGCAAAGTACCTGACCAAGCGATTCTGATGATGAAGCAAATGTCGGTGTTGAAAGATCAGGTCAAAGAATGTGTAAGCTTGGCTGTTCAAGCGATTTCTGAGCAGCTAGAAGAAAACTATAAAAAAGATTGGAACCGCCGTGTCGGTGATTTTGATCTGGTGAAACAATTGGCATCCAAACATACGCAGTTGAGTGAATTCTTAGAAGAATATGTCCTTGATCCAGTGTCCATTTCTGAAATTGAACGCCAATCTGACAGTGATGTCGTGACGTTAATTACCATTCATTCGGCAAAAGGAACGGAGCAAAAAGTCTGTTATGTGGCGAATGTCACACCAGGGCAATACCCGCATGCACGTGCCCAAGGCAATTTCGATGAAGTGGAAGAAGAGCGCCGCGTGTTATATGTGGCGCTGACACGTGCGCAAAATGAATTGATTTTGACTAAGCAAAACTTGAACCACTGGGCGCGTGAAACTGTCGATGAGCAAGGGCGTAAAGTAGAAAGTTACTTTATGAATGATTTAACTCGAAACCTATGTAGTTTGGAAACACATTATAAAACCCGTCAGCAAACCGTAAAAAGTGCGTTAATCGAAAGAAAATCGATTAATTTAGATTTTGGTATCGATCTCGATTAAAATAGATTTTTGACGTGATTTACACGCAAGTTAAAAAGCAAAATAGACAAATGCTTTTTGATGATGCTGTCTATTTGGAAGATTGAATGAAAATTTTAGTACGTAACTTAGAGCGTTCAGTTACTGAAGCAGAATTGGTTGAACTGTTTAAACCATTTGGCGCAGTAGAGTCTGCTGTTGTTGTTATGGATGCAAGCACAGGTAAATCGAAAGGGTTTGGTTTTGTTGAAATGCCAAATGGTCGTGAAGCTGTAAAAGCGATTAAAGGCCTGAATACTTTGAAAGTCAAAGGTGCAGGTATTCGCGTAAAAGCGGCTGAAGATAAGCCTAAAGCATAAATTTAAAAAGGAGCGTTACGCTCCTTTTTTTATCGGTGATCTATGAAAAAATGCTACTCGGCTTTGTCTATTGTTGCGCCATCTGGTTCGAACATTGCTTGTGGGCTTAAAACGCTTGAAGTCCGCTCATGGCAGCCCGAACATTTGCCTTTAAAAGATTTAGTGATCGTGGAAAATCAACGCTACTTACATGAAAGCGGAGATGAAGATATTGGACGTGCAGTGGCGATGGTCGATGTATATGACGTTCATGCATGGACTGAAACAGAGGTAGAGCAAGCGCAGGCTACATATTGGGCAGCAGGGTACTGGGCTTGGCGTCTGGAAAATATCAGGATGATTGATTGGGATATGCCTGTTCCTGCCAAGCGTGACATTTATTTAATTGAAATCGATCATCCATAATATTTATTGTGAATTTCCTAAAAATCCGTTTAAGCTTATTCATGTAGAAAAATGCCAAAATTTAGGGAATTGTTCATGTCTCGTGTTGCTCGCTTTCATGCTGATCGTACCAATCAAAAGTTATATTTTAGCCGTCTTGCATGTCAGCAAGCCGAGCAGACCGATCATGTTCAACAAGCTCAGGCTTATCGCGAAGCAGCGGTTTTTCATTTGCATGGTGCAGTACTTGCGTTTTTACAAGAGTTGGTGCGTTACTATCGTTTAAATGATCCTGCGCCCACATTAAAGTCGATTGAAACGCTGATGGCTGAAAAAGGTCAGGTATCACCTGAAGTGACTGTTATGCAGCAATTGGCAAAGCAAGGCTTTATTGCAGAGCTGAAACGCGCACATCGTATGTGTCAATATGCACCTGAACCGTCTGCACCAGAGCCAGAAGATGAAACGTCTTCAAATTTAATTATTAAAGTTACCCAAACACCGCAAGCATGGTTGCCAGATACCGCTATTTTGCGTGAATGGCATCGTGATCTAACCCAATTGATTGATGGATTTCGTAACGAGATGGTGGAGTTCTAATCGGACTATTGCTACTTGAAATAAATTTATTTAACCCGATATAAGATTATCTAAGTAATACAAAGTGCAGATGCCTTTATCACCATGTTGCGCATGGAGGGATATATGTCTATAGAACAGTTGAAAGAACTCTTTGGGAACCAGGAAGCAATTTTAGAGCTGGTTCAATTGGAAGGTGGTGAGTTGGCATTGCGTAATGCAGGCTCAGAAAAAGAGCCTTTGGTGACTATCCAATTCAATGAAGAATTACGCAATATTTTGGGCGATCAAATGAGTGTGATCGCTCAGCAAATGATTCAGGCTGCATTGTTTGGTTTGTTAGAAAAACAAGTGGATGAATGGCATGCCGAAGTGGTTGATGAAAAGCCTAAATATATGAGCTAATCATATAGGCACTGATTTTTAGATCATGATGAAAACGCACCTTTCGGTGCGTTTTTTTATACCCAAAATGGCACTTAGACTGTGCCCAGTTCAGTAGGTGAGATCAGTATCGAACCTAAAAATACAATAAAGACCCCGATGAGCTGTAAGAAAAAAGGATTTTTGGCATCTTGCCAATACAGAATCAGAAAGACGATGGAAATGGGGTAAAACAATAGACAGCCCAGTCCCCATAAAATACTGGTTTTAAATGCAGCGATGAGAAAGCCCAGACCGCCAATCAAAATAATGGCAAGGCCTAAATAGAGTATGTACATGTTTTTCTCGTTTCTTGTTTGAAGTTTTTAAAATGATGCCTCGTTTGATGCTCATTTTATCAATATGTTTTTTAAATTCAATTAGTTGTAATTTTAAAATTAATGAATTATATCCATTAAAAAAAGGCAATGCTTAAATGCATCGCCTTTTTGGTATTGCCCCTAAGCGTTTTATTTAGGCATTTAGTGTGTCGGTGTTTGGTGATGCGCAATTTGGATTTGATTTAAAATATGATTGCTCATATTTTTCGCCATTTCCTCTTTGGCATAATAAACCTCACCGACATTGTCACGACGAATGACTTCAGCTTCTTCTTTGCTTTCCGCACAAACCAATACTTGGATAGAAGGATTCAGCAATTTGGCAATATCGACAATTTTATGAATATCTAAAATATCCATAGGTGAAATGACCAAAAGGCGTGCGTGTTGAATATGGGCTTGAATTAAAACCCCAGGTTCTGTTGCTACACCGGATACCGCAGCGATGCCTTTTTCCCGCAAGTTTTCCACGATTTCACGGTTTTCTTCAGCAATAACCACTTTAATGTTTTCATTCATTAATTCGCGGGTAATACGGCGACCGACTTCACCATGACCAATCAGCACCACCTGATCACGCAGATAATCCTGTGAGACTTCATCAGGCAACATGGCTAATGGGTCACTACTACGTTCCAGTAAACGGGCCAAATTCGAGCGCTCACGGATGAGTCGCTGCATAGGCTCGATGGCTGAAAATATAAATGAATTCAGCGTAATCGAGATTAAAGCGCCTGCCAGTATCAGATTTTGACCTTCCATTGAAAGGAGATTTAGAGATACACCTAAGGTCGCCAAAATAAATGAGAACTCACCAATCTGCGCCAAACTCGCCCCAACGGTTAATGCGGTATTGATAGGGTAACGGAAGAACAACACCAACGCCATTGCAGCGATGGTCTTACCAATCATGATAATGCCGACTACTGCTAAGACGTGAAGCGGTTGTTCAATCAAGATCCGTGGATCAAACAGCATGCCGACGGAGACGAAAAACAAAATTGAAAAAATTTCACGAAGCGGAAGGGTTTCTTCTTCTGCACGGTGACTAAAGTCAGACTCTTTGACCACCATACCGGCAAAAAATGCGCCCAGTGCCATGGATACACCAAATACCTTGTAGGCACCAAAAGCAATAGACACAGCTGCTGCAACCACGGTAAGCGTGAATAATTCACGTGAGCCTAAGCGTGCAACCACTTGCATAATCATTGGCACTAAGCGTTTACCAATGATTAGCATAAAGGCAATAAAACCTGCCACTTTGAGTAAGGTAATACCAAGGGTGAGCCAGATATTTTCATCTGCACTACTTTCTGTGAGTGGCTGTCCACCAAGCAATACTGCTGTGGCAGGGAGTAAGACCAGAACCAAGACCATGACCAGATCTTCAACCAAGAGCCAGCCTACAGCAATTTTACCATTCACGGAGTTAAGTAAGCCTCGGTCACCGAGAGCCTTGAGGAGAACCACCGTACTTGCACACGACAAACTTAAGCCAAACACTAAGGCTGAGCCCATGCTCCAGCCCCAAAGCATGGAAATTCCCATACCCAGTAAGGTCGCCACTGCAATTTGTAAAATGGCACCGGGCAAAGCAATACGACGGACTTGCATCAAATCATTGAGTGAAAAGTGCATACCCACGCCAAACATCAGGAACATGACACCGAGTTCGGCCAACTGGTTGGCGAGATGGATGTCACCAACTACTCCAGGCGTATTTGGGCTAATAATAATACCGGCAATCAGATAGCCGATGAGGGGAGGAAGTCGCAGGCGCGCAGCTATATAGCCAAAAATTAAGGCAAAACCAAAGCCAACAGCAAGTAATATTATGAGTTCTACATCATGAGGCACTAAAAACTCCTTAAGCCTAAGTTAAGGGTAAAAAAGACAAGCACAAAAAGTGCCAAAAGCATTTTGAAAGTTTAGCAATTCGAATAAAAAAAATGCAAAAAAAAACGACCTAAGCAGGTCGTTTTTTTCAAAAAACTAAAATTATTTGATTTTAGCTTCTTTGAAAATTACGTGTTGACGGATTTTTGGATCAAATTTTTTGATTTCCATTTTTTCCGGCATAGTACGTTTGTTCTTAGTGGTAGTGTAGAAATAACCTGTACCAGCAGAAGAAACTAGGCGAATTTTATCACGCATGTTCGTAGCTCCTTAGATCTTTTGACCTTGAGCACGTAGGTCAGCAACAACCTTTTCGATGCCCAATTTGTCGATAATACGCATACCTTTAGTAGTTAGACGAAGACGTACGAAACGTTTTTCGCTTTCTAACCAAAAACGGTGGTGATGCAGGTTCGGCTCGAACCGGCGTTTAGTTTTGTTGTTGGCGTGTGAGACGTTGTTACCAACGACTGGACGCTTGCCGGTAACTTGGCAAACCTTAGACATGGTGTAACTCCATTGATTTAGCCAACAGCAAATCTGTATGGCCAGTCAAAAAAAACATTGAATTCATTCAAGGGGCGTTTTATATCAAAAATGCGCTTAAAAGACAAGCGATTTTGCATAAAACGAACGATCACCTAGTGTGATCGTTCATGCCTTGATCGTTTATCGAAGAAGTGTCTTCGAAATCAGTTTGTGGATCGGCTTATTGAACGGTGGAAGAATGAATTTCAAACTATAGAGTTTTGGATTCGACATCACCGAGCGTTCATGCGACAAACTGAAGAAACCTTCTGGACCATGATATTTCCCCATACCCGAAGCCCCCACACCGCCAAACGGCAGGTCATCTTGAGCCACATGGGTTAATACCGTGTTTTGTCCGAAATGTCCTGAATGGGTACGTGTTGCGACATAGTCGGCACGTGCCTGATCAAAGTCGAAATAGTATAAAGCAAGTGGACGAGGACGGCTATTAATAAAAGCAATAACCTCGTCAATTTGATCATATTCCATGATCGGAAGGATCGGACCGAAGATTTCATGCTGCATAATTTGCATGTCTGGAGTGACACCAGTTAAAACCGTAGGTGCAATTTTACGTACAGCATCCACATCTTCATTTTGTGGGTTAAAACTGATGATTTGTGCGCCTTGATCACGCGCATCTTCTAAATAACCTTGTAGGCGGTTGTACTGCTTGTCATTAATAATCGAGGTGTAGTCCTGATTATGGGCAATACTTGGGTACATGGCTTCAACGCACACTTTATAGTGATCTAAAAATTCAGCCGTTTTACCACGAGGTAAGAACACATAATCAGGTGCAACACAAGTTTGACCTGCATTCCAAAGTTTACCAACAGCAAGACGCTGTGCGACATCTGCTAGGTCAATAGACGGATGAACCAATACAGGTGACTTTCCGCCTAATTCTAAAATCACAGGAACTAAGTTTTCAGACGCTGCCGCCATGACGGTTTTACCGACATTGGTTGAGCCAGTAAAAATCATTTTATCGAAGGCAAGGTGACTAAACGTATCTGAAATTGGGCCACCACCGTTGACGACTGCGACCAATTCTTGAGGAAATGCTTCTGCGAGGGCTTTTTCTAATACATCACCGAATGCCGCAGAGGCACTCGAGATTTTGATCATGGCATGGTTGCCCGCAGCCAAAGCACAAATCAGTGGACCTATAGAAAGAAGCAGTGGGTAGTTCCATGGCGTAATAATGCCGACGACACCAAGTGGTTGATATTGCACCCATGCTTTTGCAGGTTGATGAATAATTCCGACATGGCGTTTGGATGGTTTCATCCAGTCTGTCAAATGCTTGCTATAATATTTAATGTGTTCAAGACATGTGAGTAACTCACCAATCTTGGTTTCACCAATAGAACGGTTACCATAGTCTTGATTAATTGCATCAGCAAATTGATCTTGATACTTAACTAAGATACGCTTAAGCCGAGCCAAACGGTCAATACGTTCCTTTGCTGTAGGCAATGGGTAACGTAAATACGCTTGTTTCTGCTGTTCCAACATATTGTTGAGATGCTGGTGATCAAAAGAATGTGGTGTCATTGAAGTTGTTTTTGTTTGACTATTCATGTCGCACGACCATATCCAAATTAGCGATTAATTAATTTTTAGAGCAAATACTCTAAATAGTCAAGTTACTTTATGTGTTAGTGTTCTAATGCTTTGAAATAAATGGTTGTTTTAGGATGTCTCACACCAAAACCTTAAAAACGAAAGAACGTATTTTGCAGCTGAGTTTGCAGTTGTTTAATGAGCGTGGCGAGCGTTCAGTGACAACCAATCATATTGCTGCTGAACTGGGAATGAGCCCAGGTAACTTGTATTACCATTTCCGAAATAAAAGTGAAATTATTAAGGAATTAATGGAGCAATATCAGCAAGAAACGCTAGAAATGTTAGCGCTTCCTGATGATCGTCAATTAGATGCCAATGATAAAATTCGCTATTTTCAAGTATTAAGTAGCCAATTATGGGCTTATCGCTTTTTACATCGTGATGTTTATCACTTGGTCGAAAATAATGAAGATTTCCGCAAAATGTATCCACGTTTTGCCGGTCAAGTTATGCAACAAGGGCAGAAAATTTATCGTGCCTTTGTTGACGCAGGCTTAATGCAGATGACCGATTCTGAAATTGAGGCCTTAACCATTAACTTGTGGATCGTGCTGACCAACTGGACCAACTTCCTTTATATGTCGGGCCATATTACCGACTCCAACACTTTAGAAGAAAAGTGGGTGTGGCAAGCACTGCGACAAATGGTGTTCTTAGAAGGCGCATATCTACGTGGTGAAAGCCGTGAAACCTATGAGCGATTGCTCGAAACTTTAGGGCCGTCGGACTTGTTTGCAAGTCTTTCAAACGTAAAGCATCAGGTTACTGAATAAGACTATTTAGTCTGGCTTCAAAAAGCGTTAGAATACTCGGCTCTTTTTTCAATTTAACTGATTAGTGATATAAACCAACATGAATATGTCGACCGCTAACACAGCACGCTTACTCATTACCTGTGAAGATAAACCAGGGATTGTGCAAGCTGTATCGAGCTTTTTGTATCATCAGGGAGCAAATATTACCGCACTTGATCAATACGCGACTGAAGCTCAAGGGGGGCGATACTTCATGCGTGTTGAGTTCGAATTGGACAATTTACAAAGCCGTAAAGAAAGTCTAACTCAAACATTTGCAAGCAATGTTGCTGAGCGTTACAACATGCACTGGCGTTTAGCTTTAGTCAGTGATGTGAAGAAAGTCGGTATCTTGGTGTCAAAAGTTGACCATGCTTTGCTTGAGCTGTTGTGGCGTCATGCACGTGGTGGTTTGCCATGTGAAATCACCAAAGTCGTGTCTAACCACGATGCTTTACGTGAATCTGTAGAAAATTTCGGTATTCCGTTTGAAGTTGTTCCTGTGAATAAAGAAAACAAACGTGAAGCTTATGAGCAAATTGATCAGTTGATGCAAGGCAATGATTTATTGGTTCTTGCTCGTTATATGCAAATTTTAGACGAAGAATTTGTTCAAAAATGGGAAATGAAAGTGATCAACATTCACCATTCATTCCTCCCAGCCTTTGTTGGTGCGAACCCATATAAACAAGCGCATGAAAAAGGTGTGAAGTTGATTGGTGCGACAGCGCACTATGTGACTGCTGATCTTGACCAAGGGCCGATTATTGAGCAAGACGTAGAGCGTGTAAGCCACGACTTTACTGTTGAACAATTGCGTGAGTTAGGTCAGGACGTAGAACGTAATGTGCTCGCACGTGCAGTCAAATGGCATCTTGAAGATCGTATTATTGTCGATGGTAATAAAACTGTTGTATTTCAATAAAACGAGATAAATTTTTGAATAAAAGGGCATACTTTAGGTATGCCTTTTTTATATTATGATTAAAAAAAGTCATTAAAACTGACGAATTAATAGTTGCAAATGAAAACACTTCTCATTTATTATTGCCGTACTTTAATTGTGCTAACCGATGAGCATGATTGTATTTTTGACAAAATAAATGCAATCGCTTCTTCAAGGTAACTGAGTTTAATGAGTCAATCTCCCGCTCCAATGATGCAATCACCTAACCCGATGAAAAAGAAAATCATTACTGCGCTTCTCGCTGTTGTGGTAGGGCATATGGGGGTATTGTGGGCGGTCAGCAATATGAAAGCACCAGAACTTAAACCGATCGAAAAAGATCCGATTAAAGTTCGCTTTGTGAAGATTGTTGAAGAGAAAAAACCAGAACCTCCGAAGCCAAAACCAGAACCGAAGAAAGAGCCACCAAAGCCAAAAGAAGTTAAAATTGTAGATAAGCCTTTACCACCTCCACCGAAGAAAGTGGAAAAAGTGGAACAGGTGAAAAAGAAAGATGCGCCGAAACCAACTGTTGAAGCGGTCAAGAACGTACCACCAACACCCGTTGTTTCAACTGTGGTTTCTGAAACGAAAGTCGTTCGTGTTGAACCAACACCTCCGGCACCTGTTGCACCACCACCTGCGCCTCCAGCACCACCTGCACCACCGACGCCTAAATCAGTCAGTATTGGTAATGGTGTCAGTTGGATTAAGAAACCGAATGTTCAATTTGAAGATGGTGAATTAAAAGCGTCGTGTACAGTTGAAGTTGCGATTGCTGCAAGTGCTGAAGGTAAAGTCGAATCAGCAACGATTAAAAACTCGACTTGTGGCGCTGCTGTAAACCGTAAAGTGACTGCTGCAGTGAAGCGTGCACGTTTATCCAAATATATTGATAATGGTGTGGCAACTCCGACGCGAGTTGATCAACCATTCAACTTTAAACTTAATTAAGATTCCGGCTAACCCATTAGGAGTTCGAATATGAACTTTTCAGTTTATTGGCAACATGCAGATGCAGTCAGCAAAACACTGTATTTCGTGTTACTTGCAATGTCGATTGCGACTTGGACGATCTTCGTTCTTCGTATTATGGGCACCCGTCAGCTCAAGCAAGTGGCATATAACCACCTTGCAGATGCACTAAGCAAACTGAAAGCGAAATTTGCTCCTTTAGCTTTTGAACAACGTAAGGCTGTGGCTGAACAAGCATTACTACGTCAAATTTCGGTAGAAAAAGCTAATGCTGAAAAAGGCGTATCTGTATTGGGTACGATTGCTTCAATTGCACCGTTCGTAGGTTTGTTCGGTACAGTATGGGGTATTTTCCATGCCCTTGTAGCAGTGGGTAAAAGCGGTCAAGCGGGTTTAGCGCAAGTGGCAACTCCAGTCGGTGAAGCTTTGATCATGACCGGTCTTGGTTTGGCTGTGGCGATTCCTGCGGTATTGGCTTATAACATTTGTGTTCGTTTTAACCGTACACTGTCGAATGAATTGCAAGATCAAGCGCATGGTTTATTGATTGATACTATGTTGCAACAAGAATCTGCAGCGAAGAAAGAAGACGTGAAAACTGCACAGCAAAGTTTAGCTGGAGGTCAAGCTTAATGGCTTTTCAATTGGGTGAAGACAACGATGCTGGCATGAATGAGATGAACCTCATTCCGCTCATCGATATTATGTTGGTATTGATGATCATCTTCTTGGTGACTGCGACTGTTGCCAACCCATCAATTCCATTAACCTTGCCACAAACGACTGCAGAAGTGATTGATCTGCCGCCTGAAAGCGTAACCATCAGCATTAACTCAGCGGGTGATATCGCTTGGAATGGTGATATTGTCACGCTCGAAGATTTAGAAAGTCGTCTTAATACAGCTGGTCAGCAAGAACGTAAGCCTGCATTGGTATTAAAAGCCGATAAAGAATCACGTTATGACACAGTTGCACAAGTGATGTCGCGTGCGAGTGGAGCCGGACTCAGCGATATCGCCTTTGCCAGTGATAACTAAGCACTGAGCAAAGATAACTAAAAAAAGCGACTGAAATGTCGCTTTTTTTATGTCTCTATTTTGAAAATAGATGCTGTTTAATTAGATCACTCAGATTTGAGTAGCTCTTGAAATTTGCTACGTAATTTCATGAGTTTAGGTGGTATTGAAAAATTGCAGTAGCCTTGGTTTGGGTTACGTGCAAAGAAGTTCTGATGATATTCTTCGGCAGGGTAGAAGGTTGGCATTGGACTCAGTTCAGTCACGATATTGATGCCTTCAGCTTTTAATTCTTCAATACGTTGTTCAGCAATCTGCTTTTGTGATTCGTCCTGATAGAAAATCACTGAGCGATACTGTGTACCGACATCATTGCCTTGACGGTTCAGCGTGGTTGGATCGTGAGTTGCGAAAAATACATCTAGCAATTGGCTAAAACTGATTTGGCTGTCATCAAAATTGATCTGAATGACTTCTGCATGTTGGGTGTTTCCCTCACAGATTTGCTCATAGCTCGGATGCTGAGTAACTCCCCCTGCATAACCACTGACAACTGTTTGCACGCCCTTTAGTTGTAGAAAAACTGCTTCTACACACCAAAAGCACCCACCACCAAATACCGCTTGTTGCATAGTGAAATCCTATTTTGTTCCCTGATGTTTAATATGGGGTTATAGCTAAAAACTGCAATGTACGTCTGTATACTAATCACTAGTTTATGTGCATTAAATGTCTCTGGCATGACTGAACAGTGAATAAAAAAGTCTGCCGAAGCAGACTTTTTTAATGATTTAACGCGGTTGAACAGCGCTTTCATATTGAATTAATAAATTGCCGTGACGGTCTAGCAATTTCAAGGTTTTTCCAAAAACTTGATAATGCGTTACCTTTTCGAGTGCTGCATGGTACTGTCGCTCTAGCCCATTGTTATTGAGACAAGCCATTTGTGTCGCAGCAATCGGGCCAAACGCTATGGTGTCTTTGCCAGCATTATAGCCACCCATTATACGATTACAGCCGTCTGCACCTGAGACACGTTTTGAAGCCGCATCGAATTGAATGCTTGGAATATTATGCGCATTGGGTGCTGTTTTGATTGGAGTGTTGCCAATCTGAGTGGCAATCCAAGTACGATTCTGTAATAGGTTTAAATTTTCAGTTATGGTGTTGTCTTGTGCAGGCATGCTTTCACAGCCTGTCACCACTAAAGTTGAAACCAAAGTTGCAGCAACAAATATTTGTTTTAGCATCGGAATTTCCCCGTGGAAGCATTTCAACTATCTAAGCAAATATCGCACAGATAAGCTAGCCATATTTGTATCATTATTTAAGAATTACAATTGATTGGCGCTTGGATTTGAATGTGAATGCGGCAAACCTTGTCGAATTAATTTGGAATATTGTTCACTGCTCAGTTGCTTGATTTGAGAGACACGAGGGTTAACATGGGCTTTTTGATACCATGTTTTCATATCCCAATTTTGGTCTATGGCATGGAGGTCATACAAATAATTCGGCAAATAACCGGATGCAAATAAGCGGTAATCGGTTGGAAGTTGATGTTTGGAAACGGCTTGAATCATGTCAAAAACCAGTGTTGTACAATTACTGGTAAGCGTGTTGTACCATTTAGGTTGAGTCCGCAGTTCATCAGCTTTATGGAGATATTCTACAAACAGCGCCTGCATTTCAGATTTTGGCATGTTTACGGGGAAGAAATAGACCTGTTCTCCGCGTGTATTGCTGCGGGTATAGATGATATCTTTTTCATCTGATGCAATGAGGCTCAGTTCATATTTACGGAAAAAACCACCAATCGCAGAGAATTCTTCAGTTTTCTCTTTGCGAATTTCAATCGAAAACGTCAGCGGTGGTCTGTCAGCAAAATCAAAACTGACCAGTGTATGGGCAATTTGCGGCCCCATCCAATACGAGGTAATGATGTTGACGCCATTGATTTGACTTAGGTCATATTGGCGGGTTTCCCAACGCGGGGTATAGCTGCCATCGGCATGCCAGTCGAAATTACGCACATTGTGCAAGGTGATGAGATTGCCTTGCTTTTCATAATGTAGAATTTCTGCTACTTCAGGATTCCATTCACGATCTTGGCGTGCTTCCATGCCAAAATACCAAAATAGACCACAGATAAAGCCCACAATATAAATCAAGACATCTTTACGACGGCTAAAAAAGTGTTGGGTAATATAGATGCCTAAAATGCTCAGGGCGAAAGCAATCCAGATCCCAATGATAATGCGGCTGCCTAACCAGCCTGCCGGTTGCTGTATCCACAGGGCGGCACAGAGCCAAATCGAAGAGCAGAGGACAAATACACTAAATAGGGCATGAAGAATACTTCGCCCTATTTTTTTGAACATTGCTCGTTGGTCACTCTGTTGCATATTTTTCTTTTAGCTTAAGATTTTTCTTTATTTTCGGTAAGTTGCGAACTCAAAAGCAATCCCAGTTTTGTCGTCGATATGTTGTTCTGACGCCACTTTTTGAAAGTCCGCAGGAATTTCAGGATAATGCGCATCACCTTGAACATCCAGTTCAACATGCGTGAGTTCTAAACGGTCTGCAATGCCGATGGTTTGCTTAAAAATTTCACCACCACCAATAATAAACAAACTCGTTGGTTTTTCTGAACTTGCAACATCAGCAACAGCTTGCGTTAATGCCTCGTCGATACTATATGCGACTTTGGTGCCTTCAAATGACCAAGTGTTATCTCGTGTAATTACCCAATTGACACGCTTCGGAAGGGTACGTCCCATAGACTCTAAGGTTTTGCGTCCCATGACCACTACACCGCCTTGAGTGATGGCTTTAAAGTGCTGTAAATCGGCAGATATATGCCACGGCAAATCATTCCCTTTACCAATGCAGCGCTGCTGATCCATAGCGACAACGTGCACGATTTCTAAATTTTGAAATGCCATAGTTTGAACTCAAATAGCCGAAATATTTGCCGTCTATTAGAATGCAAAATCCCGCTTGAGGTAAAGCGGGATTTTGCTTTTCACTTGGGATTTCTAAAAATTAAACAGCAACAGGGGCTTTAATCGCAGGATGTGATTCATAACCTACAATTTCAATATCTTCAAATTTAAAATCGAAAAGATCGGTAATTTCAGGATTGAGTTTTAATTGGCACAGACCCATTGGTTCACGTGTCAATTGCAACTGCGCTTGTTCGAAATGGTTGGCATACAAATGTGTATCCCCACCGGTCCAAACGAAGTCACCTACACCTAGACCACAAACTTGTGCAATCATGTGTGTTAACAGGGCATAGCTGGCAATGTTAAACGGCACACCCAGGAAAACGTCAGCACTACGTTGATATAATTGGCAAGATAATTTTCCGTTTTGAACAAAAAATTGAAACAAGGTATGGCATGGTGGCAATGCAACATTACCTGCCTCATTTGGGTTCCAACCAGAGACGATTAGACGACGTGAGTTAGGATTGGTTTTGATTTCATTGACCAACCATTTAATTTGGTCAAAACCATCTTGTTCATATAGGCCATCGGCTTTTTTGGTTGCACCGAAATTACGCCATTGATGACCGTAAACAGGACCTAATTCTCCGGCAGGACGACCGAAGCGTGCAGTTTGTTCTGCTGTAGACCATTCATCCCAAATCGAGACTTTATTGTCTTGCAAATATTGAACATTGGTATCGCCTTTAAGGAACCACAACAGTTCAATCACGATAGAGCGGAAATGAACTTTCTTGGTGGTGAGTAAAGGGAAACCTTGAGAAAGATCGAAGCGCATTTGATGACCAAATACAGAACGTGTTCCCGTACCCGTACGGTCGCCCTTGTCGCCGCCGTTGTCGAGAATGTGTTGTAAAAGGTCTAAATACTGGCGCATGTCTCTCTCATAATTTGCTAAATTTCTTGTGGCACATATTAGCTTGTTTTGCGTGTGGAAGGAACTGCGATGGGCGCTTGAATATGGTCAGGTTTAAAAAATCAAAAACATACGGTGTTTATTTGGTGATGAGAAAATTTTGCAGGCAACAAGCGCTGAGTTGTCTGAGCTGAAGAAGTCTATTTATAACAACTACATCAAGTGTTAACGAGACAATATGTCTGTTAAATCAAGCATGAGCTTAGAAAACGAAGCTCTATTTTTTACATATTAAGCGATGCTTCTTTCGCAGTGTTGAAAAAAATACAGATAAGTTTGATTAAAAAATAAACGTGATTTTTCTCATTGTGAAGAGATGATTTTGGGCTATTATTTCTGAATAAGAGTTTGATATCAAAAATAAATATATTTGAATTAAAAATAGACGGTTGTATTTAAATGTGAAGATTTGTTTAAGAAATCTTACATTTTTTACATGAAAAAACATGATTTACGCGGTACTATCACCCTCGTTAAAATTTTTGAATGCCTAAATATAGGCGGGAGTGTGGGTTAAAGAATGGCTTATGATCACAATGTAAACTTGAGTGAAGTGCATGCTCCAGTTCAGGCAAATATCATAATTCGTTCTCAGGCGAGTAAAAATACGGGCAAGTCCAATACCACTCAAAAAGCAGCGACTAAAAATGTGGTATCCCGAAATGGTCAGCGTATCGATATCGATCGTTTGACTGGATTTTTACAAGGCATTACCCGCCAAAGCAGTACTCAGAAATGTGCCCGCAGTGTTCGTCTAGCACTTGAGTCCGCTGGGGCACGTTTTAACGGTCACCCCGTTGCCGCAGCAGATTGGGGCAGCACATTACAAAAAATTGGTTATCAAAAAATTAATTTAGCGTTTGATCGACCTAAGAAAGGCGATATCTATATTATCGACCGCAATCAAAGTAGCCGTTATGGTCATATCGCAGCATATTCAGGTAAGGACTGGGTATCTGATTATCGTCAAGCGGGTTATGCGGTCTATCGAACTCCAAATGTGAAATACAGCTATTACCGCTTAGCGGATTGATAATCCTTCAGTGAAAAAAGGTTAGTCTTCAAACCTTTTTGCACGCTGACTGTAGATCGAGACGATAAATAATCCAATTGCAGCAAAGCCCACACATTGCAGCGCTAAAATCCAGCGTTGCTCATTGGGTAGAAAATAAATTAAGCACACTAAACATAAAATTGGCAAACTAGCCAAACCGCATTTTAATGACGGAGACAGTGTTTTTAGTTTGTCTTGTCTGAGCTTATAAAGCAGATCAATCATCAAACCAATCCCTAAACTGAAGCCCGCAAAGCGGGGATCTAGTTGTTTTTGTTCAGCGCATAGAAAAATAAGCACACAGGTACTGATACAAATGAAGAGCTTGATTTGTCGGTTACAGCGCTCAGAGTACCAAAACGTCAGCATTTAAACTTTACACTTCGGGCGAAGTGTTCTCGTTTTTATTCAGCAGTGAAATCGGGGAGAGCAGGCAGATCGCCAAAGCCATAAAGCCAATGCCTTGAGCACCCGGAATCAGAATTTCACCCTTATTCATGTTGATAAAAACCAATGCTAACAGCAGTGCAATCGGTATCCAGGTCAATAAACGATAGAGCAAACCTGTTGGGTTTTTTGCTGCAAAATGAATCTTGCAATAACGACAAATCAGGAAAATGACGCCTGTACCCATGAACATGAGAATGGCTTGAAGTGTTAGGGGGTCCATCCAATACAGAACACCGGTCAGTACGGCCATCGCAATAAAAAACAAGATTTTTTTAAGTACAGAAACGCTGGGGTTAAACCAAAATTCAAGCATGGATCGATAGTTTAAAAATAAGCTGAATAAACTTTAGCACAGATCAGTTGTCTAATTCAGTCACTTCATGTGGAGTAAATGCGTATGAAGGAGTAAATTTCAGCGCATAAAAAAGCGAGGCTTAAACCTCGCTTGCTTAAAGATATTTAGAAAATATTAATGATTCTTTTGTGGACCCCAGTCATAGATTTTTTTCTGGTAGGCATACCACATCATCCATAGTCCAATCAGAATCATCGGAACTGTCAGGAACTGACCTTTACTCATCCATCCGATGAACAGTTGACCATTGTCCGGCTCACGGAAGAATTCAACGGTGAAGCGTGCTATACCATATCCGATGAGGAACAAGGCTGAAACGGCATAACGTGGACGAGGTTTTGAACTAAACCACCACAGCACGATAAACAGAATTAAACCTTCACAGAGGGCTTGATAGAGCTGCGACGGATGGCGCACCAACTGAAGCGGATCGGTCGGGAAGATCATGCCGAAAGCAAAATTAGGGTCGGTCACTGCACGACCATATAGTTCGCCACCAATAAAGTTCCCAATACGACCAAACATTAAGCCTGTTGGAACGCAGGGTGCGATAAAGTCGAGGGTCTGGAACCAAGTCATTTTATATTTCTTGCACCACAGTAACATGGCAATCATGACCCCAAGGAAACCGCCATGGAAGCTCATGCCGCCTGTCCAAACTTGGAATAGCCACAATGGGTTGGCAAGGAACTGATCGAAACCATAAAAGAAGACATAGCCAAAGCGTCCACCAATCACGACACCCAATGCACCGTAGAAAATCAGGTCAGAGACCATTTCTGCGTTCCAGCCGTCACGTTGTTTTGCACGGTAGGTTGCCAAGCCCCATGCAAATAAAAAGGCCAATAAATACATCAGACCATACCAGTGAACTTGTAGTGGCCCCAGTGATATCGCCACAGGGTCGATATTTGGATATGTCAGCATTGCTGTTCCTTGTCATTATGTTTTGCACAGATTTTAGCTGAATGTGCTGAAAAATGTTGTACATTCAATGTGTAAAGATATTGAGAGTTGAATATGTGCATTGTGGCTTTTGCTTGGCAGGTCTTGGATGACATGCCACTCTGCCTGATTTCGAATCGTGATGAGTTTTATCATCGACCGACGGCAGGCCTAAAGCAATGGGTAGATAGTCCGATTATTGCAGGGCAGGACTTACAGTCTGGTGGAACATGGATGGGGATAACCGCTCAAGGGCGTTGGGCGATTGTCACCAATTTTCGTGATGGTCGTGATCAGACTGCATATCCCACTTCACGTGGCGCTTTGATTCAGCAATTTTTAGAATCTGAGCAAACGCCCATTCGTTTTGCGCAAGCAATTGAACAAATCCAATGTAATTATGCTGGCTTTAATTTATTCGTTGGCGATGCCACTCAAGCCGTTTATATGAGTAATCGCGGTGAAGCACCACAAGTCTTAGCCAAAGGGGTGTATGTCACATCCAATGGTTTAATGACTGAACATTGGGAAAAGACCCGACATTTACGCAAACGTTTCACGCAAGAATTTTTACCGATGCTACAAAGCCAGCAACCACAGGCGGATATAGACGCTGCTGCGTGGGATATTTTGGAAGATGAACGTAAAATCATTCCATCATTGTTACCCAATACTGGGATTCAGGCGGAAATGGAACATTTGCTGTCTTCAACCTTTATTCAAAGTCCGGTGTATGGCACCCGCTGTTCAAATTTATTGTGTATGCGGGATTCACAGTGGCATTGGCAGGAAAAACAGCAGCAGGGTGAGCAACAAGGACAGATCACCCAGATAGAAGTGCATCTAAAGGTATAAAAAAAGCCGACGATTCGTCGGCTTATTTTTTAAAGGTGTTTTATGCGGTTTTTTGTGTTGGCTGAGCTTGTTCTACCGCTTCGCCAGCAATCACTCCACCATCTTTACGGGTGATGACAACGGTCGCTGAGCGAGGACGTGAGGTCGCTGCAGCATTGGTTTGTGATGCCGGCCAGTGGCTGGTCGGTTCAGCATAGGATGCTGAATCTTCACCGGGATGTTGCACATTGATAAAAATCGCTTTGTAGTCAGGTGTCATTGTTACACCTGTGATTTCACACTCTTTTGGTCCGGTCAGGAAGCGACGTAAGTTTTCATCATTCAGTTTTGCACCCACAATGGTTTCTTGACCCGATGATGTCGTGGCTTTTGTGCCATCACCGACTTGACCTGGAAGTGCAGCAAGCATCATACAGTTGGTGGTATCGGTATAAGCACCGTCATCGGTTTGAATCCATAACACACCACGTGGGTCGAACCACATCCCATCAGGTGATGACAAGTCGTTATTGTCATTTAAACCGGATAAGTTAATGTTGCTCGCCATTTTTGCTTCAGCACCAAACAGGTAAATATCCCAAGTAAAGCTGAGTGCTGTGGTTGTATCACCATCTTCACGGAAACGGATAATATGACCGTTGACGTTGCCTTTACCACCTTCAGGGTCAGTGTAGTTACGTGGGTTGGCAGCATCTAGTGCATGCGTCGTACCACGGTTCGAGTTATTGGTGAGGGTCACATAGACTTCACCATTGTCTGGATGCACAGCGACCCATTCAGGACGGTCCATTTTGGTGGCACCGACAGCATCTGCAGCAAGACGTGCGAAGGTCAGAACATCTGCTTGTGAACTAAACGGATACACGCTGTTGCTTTGGTTTAAACCATTGACGTTATAGCTCAATTCAATCCATTGACCTTTGCCGTCATTGTTAAATTTGGCAACGTATAACTTACCGTTGTTCATGTATTTGTCACCTGCAGCATAGCCACCGTTGACATCTTTTTTATTCCATTTTTGGTCGGATACAAATTTATAGATGTATTCGCCGCGTGAGTCATCACCCATATAAAACGCAAGGTTATCATCTTCACGTAAGCGACTTGCACGGCAGTCTTCATGTGCAAAGCGACCCAGTGCAGTACGTTTTACGGGGTTTTCACGGCGGTCAAATGGGTCGATTTCGACAATCCAACCAAAGGTGTTTGGACCATTACGATAATCTTCTGCTGCCTGAGTACCGGTAACATTCGCTGACCAACGGTCATATAAATCTTGAGACTCATTACTTCCAATCGCTGTTTCCCAACCATAGCGTGAGTTTGCACCCGCTTTTAGGCCATAACGGTTGAGTGCCACAATTTCAGCAGGACTACGTTTGGCATCATCGTTTTTTGCACGAGCGAAGTAACCAATGAAGTTTTCTTCTGTCGTCAGGTAAGTGCCCCAAGGGGTATAACCATTACCACAGTTGTTGTGTGTACCACGGGTTTGCTGGCTATTGGTTGAAAATTTCGTACTAACTAAGCTTGAGCCTGCAACAGGGCCTTTAAAGTCCATTACGGTCGATGCTGTGATACGACGGTTGAAAGGTGAGTTTTGTACCAGTTTGACAGCTTGAGTCTTACTGTCTTTTTCAATTTGAATGATAGAAACACCGTGTGCATTGACTTCACGGATGACTTCATCTTCAGGGCGACGACCTTCTACTTTGGTTGGGCCTTGCGGGTGCAAGAAGGTCGGATTGATGTATTCATGGTTCATCACCAACAAACCTTGGTCAGACTGTTTGGCATCATAACGTCCAGAGGTGGTATTTAAACCAAAGAAGCTCATACCGTCATGGCAGTCACCAGAGCGGAATTGGAAGCTCGGGCCAGAAGGAACATTGTTATCATCCCACGCTGGGTATGCAGGGTTAATCGAGTCACCCATCGCATATAGTACATGCGCTTGATAGCCTTCAGGAACAGTCACAATATCGTCTAAATTCTTTTTCACTGGTGTGAAATTGAATTTGGTCGGTTTTTGATCTGGATCGGTAACTGGTGGTTTGGTATTGCTATTTGAACCTGAGTCATTGTCATCATTACACCCCGTTAATGAAGATGCCAATGCAAGTGCGACTGCACCACTCGCAGTCTTGGTAATCAAGCTACGACGGCTGATGCGTTGTTCTAAAATGTCACGAAAATGAATGTTATCCGAAGTGTTGTTATCAAGTTCTTGATCTTCGTTATATGGCATGTTTGTCATGAATTTAAATCCTGGCAAAGGTGTGCTGGGTAAAAGTTGATCACATAAAACTATCGATAAAATATGACAATGCTTTGAAGCTAATGTTGCAAACTGATGAAATAGGCGTTTAGATTTCGCTGCATGAAAATTGCAAAACATTAAATGGACGCATAAAAAAAGAGGCTATCTCAGCCTCTTAGGTGTAAAACTCACCAAAATTGTCGAAACATCAGTCTATGTAAGTTGTAGATGCACGTCGTTTTTCAATCAGCTTGCCAAAAAATAAACCTAGCTCAAACAGCATCCACATGGGGATGGCCAACATGATCATCGAAAGCGCATCGGGTGGCGTGGCAAACATGGCGACAAAAAAACAGCCGACGATAATAAAACGACGCTTCTCTACCAAGGTTTGAGTAGATACCACCCCGATCAAAATCAAAATTAACGTGATGATCGGAATCTCAAAGGTCAGTCCAAACACCAAAAAAAGCTTTAAGCAGAAACTTAAATAACTATTGATGTCCGTCATTGGGGCGACCGTTTCAGGGGAAACACTCATAAAAAAATGTAGGATGGATGGCAGGGCAACCCAATAGGCAAAGGCAATACCGGCATAGAAGAGGATGATGCTGCCGAATAATAAGGGCATCGCCAAATGCCGCTCTTTTTCATACAGTGCAGGTTTGATGAAGGCCCAAAGTTGATAAATTACGAAGGGCATAGCGAGCATTAGCGCGACAAAGAAATTCAACTTAAACGGCGCCATAAAGGTGGCGGTCACATCCGTTGCGATCATGGATGAGTTCATCGGCAACTGCGCACGCAGAGGCTCTGACATCAATTGATAGCTTTGATTGGCAAAGGGCAATAAACAAAAGAACAGAATCAAAATGAGCCCTGTAATTTTGATCAAATGCCGACGCAAAATCACCAAATGTTTGGTGATCGGCATTTCTTCCAAATCAGGCACAGTGTTCTGTGAATTATTCAGTGAAAGATCTGTCATACGGCCACCTGATATTCTGCTAATGCATCGGTCGAGCTTAATGCAGCAGATTGATCTGTTTTAATTTCGTGCTCTATTTTCATTTGGGGTGTAACCATGGCAAAGATCGTGATCTGACCACGTTCGATGTACTGATAACGTGGAGATAAATTTTTATTGTCAGGTAGGACGGCTTCTTGTTGTTTTAGCGCAGTCTGTTCTATGGGATGTTGCGTTTGTTGCAATTCATTCATCTGAGCCTGCATACGCGCTTCGAGCTGTTGAATACGTTGCATTTCTTTTTGCATTTCTTCACGAAGTTCGGACATGCGAAGTTCACGATCAATATCTGTTTGCACGTTACTGATCAGTCGTTTAACTTTCCCGTACCATTTGCCTGCAAAGCGGATACCTTCAGGCAGTTTTTCCGGGCCGAGTACGATCAGCGCAATAATGCTGAACACCAGTAATTCGCTAATACCAATATTAAGCATTATGACAACTCCTTAGCTTTGAACTGAGGAATTGGTTTTATTTTGAGCTTCATGCTCTAGCGTGCGAGGCTCATTAAGCTGTGTGTTTGCTGCGTCTTCATCACGCATCGACTTTTTGAAATCTTTGACCGCGCCGCCGACATCTTTGCCCAAGTTTTTTAGTTTTGATGTACCAAAGAGTAAAATCACCACAATTGCAAAAATCAGTACATGCCAAATCGATAGTCCAGCCATCTTGTTATCCTCTTGTTGGTCTGCACAACATTTCAGCAGTTGTAGATGACAGTGAAGTGACCAAGATGTTGCAGTTTAAAGACAGCCGCGAAGCTTATGTTCAGTGTTACTATGCATGGATTGAGCAGTGAGGGTGGTGTAGTGGCGTTTCTTCTTCCGATATTGGGTTTTTTAAGTGGCCTCGGATTGGCATCATTATCAGGAACATCATCGCTCAAATCGATTTTCTCTAGCTTACTTGCACGCTGTTTTATTCCAGCCGTGATCATCTACAACATGGTGTTCTATCAAGCAGGAAGTTTAGCGCTCATGCTCTTTAGCTTTAGTGTTGCCGTGCTGATGTTTTATTTATTTCGCTGGCTATTAAAAGATAGTTTACGTGCCTTATGTGTCAGTTATTTGAACTTGGCTTGGCTGGGTTTTCCTTTTGCCTTAGCACTGTTTGGCCCTGAAATTAGTGCAGCGATGGTGGCTCTGTATGTCGGTGGCTCTATCTTTGGCAATATGTGGGCCGTTACAGCCGTCAGTTCAGCCCAACTCCCATGGTCGAGCGTGATTCAAAAAGTGGCGATGTCACCGCCTGTATTTGCCTTGATAATTGCAGGTGTCTGTCGAATAGTTGGACTGCAGCATTTAGAAGAACATCAGATCTTAGATTGGCTCTATCAAGCTGCAAAAATTGGAATGAGTTTCACAGGGATGTGTGTCTTAGGCATGTGGCTGCGCCAAACAAAGGTAAAGTGGCATGATCTGATTAATAGTAGTCGTATTTATGCGATGAAACTCACCGTTGGCGCGGTGATTTGTGGTTTGAGTTATGCCTTTCTTCCGATTCCCCAGATCGAGAAATATATTGGGGTGATGTTCATGCTGTTCTGCTTACCCCCTGCAGCCAATATTGTGGCTTTAGAAACGCATTATCAAGGAACAGGCACTTCGGCACGTTATATTGCTTCAGGCACGATTATGAGCTGTATCGTCGTCAGTTTTTATGGGTTAATTTTGCATCTTTTTTCGCTTTAAAATGAAAAGTGAATTATAGATGCCCGCAAAGGGCGACTACTTGAGCTGTTTTCGAATCTGCCAATCACGCACGAGGGCGTATATCATTGCGATACCTATCAGGCCTGGAAATCCAATTTGACCTTGCGACAGATTAAGCATGATCGACAGCACGATCAATACTGCAAAAATAACGTAAGTGGTACGAAAGCCTGAGGTGAGCGGGTAGGTTAGTTGCGCATGGCAATGAGGGCAGCTTATTTTTTGAAAACCAAGAAATGAGCGTGTTGGGATTTCAGTTGAAGTGTGATGGCAAGCGTTGCATATGATCTGTATCGGTTGAAGTGCCATAATTATTCTATTTTTATTCAGGGATTGGAGTTAATCTTTGGCATTAAGATTAACTCCAATGCAAATTATTTCAAACTTGCTTTAAATAATTTCATCGCCTGACCACGATGGCTGATTTTATTTTTTTCTTCTTTTGATAATTCAGCGCTAGAAACGTTTAGTTCAGGCAGCCAAAACAGTGGGTCATAGCCAAAGCCATTTTCACCACGTGCTGCTTCCATCACTTCACCGCGCCAAATCCCTTGGAAAATTTGTGGGAGTGGGTCTTCTGCATGTTGGACCAAAGCCAAGACACATACAAACATCCCTTCGATTGCTTTACCCTCTTTACGGAGCGGTTTGAGGTCAGCAAGCAACTTGGCATTGTTAGCGGCATCATTGCCATGTTCACCTGCATAGCGCGCAGAGTAAATCCCCGGTGCGCCACCGAGTACAGGAACGCAAATGCCAGAATCATCTGCAATGGCTGGCTTGCCTGAAATTTTCGATGCGTGACGCGCTTTAATAATGGCATTTTCAACAAAGCTTAGACCGTCTTCAATGGCATCTTCAATGTTCAACTGACCTTGTGGAATCACTCCAACAGGCAAATTCAGTTCCGCAAACATTTTTTCAAATTCTGCAATTTTGCCTTTGTTGTTGCTCGCCAGAACCAAAGTGCCTTGAGATAACCAATTAGATGAAGCCATGCAGAATCGCTCTTTATGTTGAATATTGAAAAGTATTTTAACGGATTTAACGTATCTGGTTGAAGTTAAATGCGCTTTAGACTCCTATTACTGTAATACCATCAATTTTGTTGATTTGAATGTTTTTTAAAAATCCAATGACTTGGTTAATCATAGTGATTACTTTAGTTTTATATTTAGGGAATTTCTTCCTAAAATTTTTTGTTTCTTTTTTAAAGAGAAGCTGAACATTATCTTTATAAGTTAAAAATTTTTTTTCATTTAGATAGTTTTTATAATGATTCAGCCTTTCAATAATTGTAGTGATTTTTTCAGGATAAACATAAGTTGGTCCCCAGTGTGACCAAGGGTTTTCATGTTCAAAGAAGAATTTTTCGATAAGTGAAAAAGCTAGTTCATCAATAACGATAGAGTTTTGCAAGTTTGGATTTTGATCAAGGTTAAAAGGAATAATCTGTATGTTTAATCCAGAATAATATCCACTTGAATATTGAATGACTTCAAAATTTATTTTCATGTATTGCCCTTATAATTTTGAAAATATGGGGTGTTTTAGAAGTATATATTTAATAAAAAAGCACCCGAAGGTGCTTTTTAAGATTCAAAAACTTATTGTGCTTGAATCCATTTGTCTGCACGGTCACGTGCTTGACGAATTTGGTCTTGGCTTAAGTTGGCTGCCAATGCCGTTTTCTTACCTTCAGACAAGCTAATCACTTTGTTGTCGAGCATGCCATCACGGGTAGAAAGCTCATACCATTGGTATGCACCCATGTAGTTTTTCTTTTGCTCTTCCATCATGGCTAAGTTAAAGCTTGCGCGGTTATCACCACGGCTGGCTGCTTTTTCGAAATATTGACGAGCAAGCGCTTCATCTTTTTTAGTCCCAATGCCATCTGCAAGCATACGACCTACATTAAGCTGTGCTGCAGATAAACCTTGATCAGCAGCAGCCTTATACCATGCAAAAGCTTGACGTTCATCTTTGGCAACGTCTTTACCTTGTTGATATTTAGTGCCTAAGTAAAACTGAGCACCGGGCTGACCTGCTTTAGCAGCTTTACTTAAGCTGTGAATATCCATAATTGAATATTGAGCAGCTTGGCTAGAAACTGAAGATGATGGAGCAACATAATCCGCATGGGCTTGTATGCTAAAAAGTCCAATCAGTAGCGTCGTGCTTAATAATAATTTTTTCATAGAGCGCTCACTCGATAAATTGCGACTTCACCAAATAGATTTGGGAGACGTTTACTGAGTAAACTGTCTTGTTGATCCCCATTCACGGCAAGTCGGTTAATAATCCGGATGTTATTTTCAGCACACAGCGCTTCAAAATCACGGAAAGTACATAAATGAATATTGGGCGTGTTATACCACATATAGGGTAACGCGTCTGAAACGGGCATCATTCCTTTTAATGCAAGGAAAGAACGAGTCTTCCAATGTGCAAAGTTTGGAAAGGTAATAATAGCCTGTTTCCCCACACGCACCATGTCTCTTAAGAGAACGTCTGGTGCATCTACAGCTTGCAAGGCTTGTGCCATAACCACATAGTCAAAAGACTGGTCGGCAAAGCGACTTAAACCTAAGTTCAAGTCCTGTTGGATGATATTTAACCCGCGACTGACTGCAATTGCAATCTTTTCTTGATCAATTTCTAAGCCATATGCACGAATATTGTGCTTTTTGCTCATATGTGCAAGCAGTTCACCGTCACCACACCCTAAATCGAGTACGCTTGAATCTGGTTTAATCCAACGTTCAGCCAGTTGATGATCAATACGCATTAGTTGGTCTCCTTCGGTGTTTCTTGCAGGTGTTTTACACCGCCTAGGAATGCACGTAAGCTTTTCACATATAACGGAATCGGGAACAAGAAAGAGTCATGGCCTTGTTCAGCATCAATATCCACATAGCTCACAGGCTTATGATTGCTAATTAATGCATCTACAATTTCTTGCGAACGAGCAGGGGAAAAACGCCAGTCCGTTGTAAACGAAACAACTAAAAATTGACACTTGGTTTTAGACATCGCGGTTTTTAATGATTGCTCATATTCACGTGATGGATCGAAATAATCTAAAGCCTTGGTCATGATCAAATAGGTATTGGCATCAAAGTTACGGCTAAATTGCTCACCTTGATAACGCAAATAACTTTCGACTTGGAATTCGACGTCAAAGCCATACATAAATTTACCTGACTTTAAGTCACGGCCAAATTTTTGTTTCATGGCTTCTTCAGAGAGGTAAGTGATATGACCCACCATACGGGCCAAGATCAAACCACGCTTAGGATAACTGTCATTTTCTAAATAGCGACCATCATGGAAATCTGGGTCAGACAAAATCGACTGACGTGCCACTTCGTTAAAGGCAATGTTTTGCGCAGACAGTTTTGGTGTACTGGCAATAATCACGCACTTTTGTAAACGATCTGGATAGTCCACAGACCATTGTAGAGCTTGCATGCCCCCTAAAGAGCCGCCAATCACCGCATACCACTGCTGAATCTCTAAACGATCAGATAACATGGCTTGGGTTTTGACCCAGTCACGGACAGTCACTAATGGGAAATCAGGACCATAAGGGCGATTGTCATTTTCAGGATTTGGAGAGGTCGGTCCAGTAGAACCGCTACAGCCGCCGATATTATTTAGTGCTACGACAAAGAATTTTGACGTATCAATAGCTTTGCCTGGTCCAATACATGCGTCCCACCAACCCGGCTTACGGTCATCTTCATGATGATAACCTGCTGCATGGTGATGGCCTGACAGAGCATGACAAATCAAAATGGCATTGGATTTGTCCGCATTCAGTTCGCCATAAGTTTCAACCATGAGCTCAAAACGTGGGAGTATGCGATCGCATTCGAGCTCTAACGGCTCTTCAAAAATAAACTTTTGTGGGGTAACTAAGCCCACTGAGTCAGCTGGAAAAGACACAGGAATAATTCGCCTTAAATCTTTAGTATGAATAATAAAAGGATACCACTTGAGGGTATCCTTCTAAAGTCATTTTATTGCTATTTGATATTTATAGCATTGAATTAGACTGCAGCAGCAATCACTTGTTCAGTACTCAAAACACCTTGTTCAATTAAACGGTTAGTGCTGGCAATAATCGCCTCAATAGATGCAGTCACGATGTTGTCATGTACACCTGCGCCGAATGCAGACTTACCTGTACCTTTCACTTGAAGTTCAATTAAAGCTAATGCTTTGGCATGCGCACCAGAACTGATACTACGTTCTTCATAGTTCAAGACATCAATCGGCAACTGCAATGCATTTAAGATAGCAGAAATTGGGCCGTTGCCTTCACCACGTAATTGCTGGATCTCACTGTTCACTTCGATATCGAGTTCAATGACTTGCTTGCCATTTTCATCATGTAAGCGGTAGTTTTTCGCCGCATAATGTGTATCTTTGGCCGCCACATACGTGTCTTTAAACAATGACCAGATCGCTTGTGCAGAAATCTCAGTACCGTCTTCATCTGTTTTTTGCTGTACGATTTGCGAGAATTCAATTTGAATACGGCGAGGCAACACCACGTTGTAATTTGATTCTAACAAGTACGCAATACCGCCTTTACCAGACTGTGAGTTGACACGAATCACGGCATCATAGTCGCGGCCCAAGTCTTTCGGGTCGATTGGCAAATAAGGCATATCCCACATTTCTTCGTTCTTTTGGAACTCGAAACCTTTTTTAATGGCATCTTGGTGTGAACCAGAGAACGCGGTGAAGACCAAATCACCAGCATACGGATGACGAGGGTGTACCGGCAAGCCTGTGCATTCTTCAATGATTGAAATGATTTCATTAATGTTTGAGAAATCTAAGTTTGGCGCAACACCTTGGGTATACATGTTCAATGCAATCGCTGCAACGTCCACGTTACCTGTACGTTCACCATTACCAAACACACAACCTTCGACACGGTCAGCACCAGCCATGATCGCCAACTCAGAAGCGGCAATACCACAGCCACGGTCGTTATGACAGTGTACAGAAATAATCACACCGTCACGGCGCTCAATATTACGGTGCATCCATTCCACTTGGTCGGCATAGACGTTCGGACCTGAAACTTCAACCGTTGCAGGCAAGTTTAAAATCACTTTGTTCTCTGGAGATGCTTCCCAAATTTCAGTGACCGCATCACAGACATCTTTAGCAACTTCTAATTCTGTTGCAGTAAAACACTCTGGACTGTATTGGAATACAAATTCAGTTTCAGGCTGTTTTGCAGCGTATTCTTTGACTTTCGTTGCGGCATTAATCGCTAATTGTTTTGCACCAGCAACATCAACATTCAACACTTTATTGCGGAAGGTTGGAGAGTTTGAGTTGTAGATATGCACGATGGCACGTTTTGCACCTTGTAATGATTCAAATGTACGTTGAATCAAATGATCACGTGCTTGAACCAAAACTTCGATGTACACATCATCGGGAATATGGCCGCCTTCGATCAACAAACGGGTGAAATCAAAGTCGATTTGTGATGCAGAAGGGAAGCCGATTTCAATGTGTTTGAAACCAATTTTCACAAGCATTTGGAACATTTTGAACTTTTGTTCAATGTTCATTGGCTCGAAGATCGCTTGGTTACCGTCACGAAGGTCGGTACTCATCCAGATCGGCGCTTTATTGATTTCGTTATTTGGCCATTGACGGTCTGGTAAGTCTACACGTTGGTACATGCGACGGTATTTTTTGCTTGGATCTGCCAACATCATGTGAAAACTCCTTATAGCACCGTGGATAAATGTCGTGGATAAACGGCAAGGTACTACTTATATAGATTGTGTCTATTCTAGCAATTTACAAGTTTAATTTCGGAGTCTTTAGTCGAAAGTCGAAATAAATCCGTAAAGATTCACATGACTTAGCTTTACCGTAAGCTCGTAAATGTATAACTAAATATTAGTCCATATATTCCGGAAATAATTTCCTATTTTTGCGTCAAGATGCCATTACTGGAAAATATTTTTCTATAAAATTAGCTTTTTTGAAAAATATAATCTTTATTAATCTCATCGACGGTGGCTGTTCCCATCAATGCCATCGTAATCTCAAATTCTTCTTTCAGTATTTTAAGTACATGGGCAACGCCTAAAGCACCCGCAGTCGCTAAACCATAAATGCAGGGACGTCCGACTAATACGGCAGACGCACCTAAGGCTATCGCTTTAAACACATCTGAACCTCGACGAATACCACCATCATATAAAACTGGAAAATCCGTAGGCACAACTTTTTTAATCAGTTCTAAAGCGGTGAGAGGGGAAATGCAACTATCCAGTACGCGCCCTCCATGATTCGACACAATAATGCCTTGCACACCGTGTTGCAGGGCAAGTTCAGCATCATGTGGATTGACAATGCCTTTTAAAATAATCGGTAATGAGGTGTTTTGACTGAGCCAAAGGATATCTGCCCATGTTGGTGCGATTTTCATCAGACCTTTAAATACGGGATGGTCTCCATCATTGAGCTCAGGCAATGGGATATGTGTAGGGGTATGCGGATGTTGCATGCCTTCAGGCAAATGGAAAAACACTCGACGTTCACGGTCACGAATCCCTGTATGCGGGGAATCAATGGTTACTACAATTGCTGTATAGGCATGTTCTTCTGCCATCTTGACCAGCAATAATGACTTTTCGCGTTCTCCTTGCCAATACAATTGGAACCATTTGTAAGGATTGTCCTGCTTTAACTCACGCATATCTGTATTGGTAAACGTACTGAGGATCATATTGCTGCCAAGGACTTCGGCAGCGAGGGCTGTTGCAGCTTCAGCATCAGGATGAAATTGTTGTTGATGACCTATCGGGGCTACAAAAATAGGATGTGGGAAACGTTGCCCTAAGATTTCGATTTGGGTATGACCTTGGGTTAGATCTTTCAGCATACGTGGTAGCAGTTGTATCTGTTCAAACTGAGACAAATTGCCACGGACACTGTGTTCATCCATCGAGCCGCCTTGCAAGTACTGCCACACCATGTTGGAAAGGTGTTTTTCAGCCTCGACTTCATAATCTGCAATGGTTTGCAAATGAGCTGGAATCTGAGTGAGTGGCGCTAAAATGTTGTGATCAGTCATTGTCAGTTTGTCCATGTCTATTGACCTTAAGCTTTAAATTTCGGCCCATTTGCGGATAAGGTTGTGATACAGACTAGTCAACTTGACGACTTCACTATGTGCATCACCCAATTGCATACGCAAATTTTGAATGCTTTGATCGAGATTAAATAACATGTGACGCTCAGCATCTTCACGGATCATACTTTGCAACCAAAAAAATGATGCAATACGACAGCCTGCAGTCACAGGAGTAACTTCATGCACACTGGTAGATGGATACAAAATCAAATCTCCGGCAGGCAATTTCACTTCGTGGTAGCCATAGGTGTCTTCTACCACAAGTTCACCACCCTCATATTCTTCGGGTTCACTTAGAAAAATCGTGCAGGACAAATCGGTACGAATTTTTTGATTGCTGTCAGGCATCCAGCGAATGGCATTGTCGACATGGAAACCAAACGTTTCACCATTTTCATAGCGGTTAAAATAGGGCGGCAAAATATTGAGGGGGAGAGCCGCAGATGTAAAAAGCGCGTGTTGTGACAATTCATGCAGAATAATGTCACCTAAATGCTGTGTTAATGGATGGTCTATATCTAGCTGTTGGTTGTTTTTTACATTTTTAGACAGTGAGCCCGTAGTTTTTTGACCATTAATCCATTCTACTTTTTGCATTTCTGTGCGGAAGTAGTTGACCTGATCTTTACTCAATACATTTGGAATATGGTGAATCACGGTCTGACCTTTTGAAATGTAATGTTTGTGTTTCGATCATATACAAAAATAGCCTCGAAGCGAGGCTATTTGAGTCAATACCATAAATTATTTATGGTATTTATTTTTTCTTAGTATTTGAAGTTAACAGATAGAACTGCGCTGCGACCTTCTGCTTCAGTGGCATAGTGAGATGCGTAGGCTTTAGTGAAATAACGTTTGTCAGAAAGGTTATTTACATTCAACTGTAAATCCACATTTTTGTTAACGGTATAACGCGCCATAGCATCGTAGCGTACATAAGATGGAGCCCATTTGATGTTTGCAACATCACCATAAACTTTGTCTGAATATACTGCACCACCACCCAAAGTTAATTGCGGCAATATCTTATAGGTAGTCCATAATGTTGCTGCTTGTTTAGGTACATTAGGCATTTGGTTGCCATTATAAATGGCATTATCTGTACAAGTTGCTGTTGAACCTGAACCACGGCATGATTTACCATTTTTTGTTAATTCACTATTAAGATAAGTATAACCTGCCGAAATATCCCATTTATCAGTAATTTGACCATTTAATCCTAATTCAACACCATCAACTTTACTTTCACCTACATTCGCATAAGTTGTTGGGTCAAGTTGTACACGAGTATTTTGTTTTTCAGTACGGAAGATCGCTGCTGTTAAATTCAAACGATCATTTAACAAGTCCCACTTAGTACCCAACTCGTAAGTTTGCGCTTCTTCAGGATCGATCATTTGGTTATTAGCATTTATGGTTTCGCTGTTATCTCCCCAACCAGCATTTAAGCCAACAGGACTGGCAGAGGTAGCATAACTTGCATAAATTGAACCATTTTCAACAGGTTTAAAGGTTATACCTGATTGATATGTAAAGAAGTCTGAATCATTGTTAGCTGTATATGCAGCAGCTGAAGATGTAGCACGAAAGTTTTGTTCAGCTTCAAACTTGTCCCAACGCACACCAAGATCAAGTAACCATTGTGGTGTGATTTCAATGCTGTCTAATAAATATACAGAAGTGCTTTCAACCGTGGCATCAAAGTCTTGGCGGGCTTCTAAACGATCTAAAAATGGTTTTTGAGTTGGATTGTTTAGAGAAGTACACCAATTGCTTGAAAGGTCTTTACAGTCGCTGTAAAACCCCGTTGAGGAAACTTTGCCATCTTTACTGTTAATGATGTTATAACCACCTTTGTCAGTTTCTTGCTTGCTATATTCAGCACCGACATTAAAACTGTGATTAATGGCACCTGTAGCGAATTTACCTGTCAATGCTAATTGATTTGTAAAGGTATCGCTATCTGTGATGGCAGAGTTTTGACGATGCCATACTTTGCCATTGGCTACATTGCCTTTGGAGTCATCAGGGTTTGTCCAAACATAATCATTTTTAGATTTGCTGTACATTGCAGTGTTTGTGAGGGTTAAGTTGTCAGTTAAATCATGTTCTAACTTGATTGTTCCTGCTTGGTTTTCTTGTTTTTGGAAGTCACGATCTTTCCAACCATAATAAACGCCTTGTTTTACTTCCGCAGGTTTACCCTGTGGTTTACTTAAACCAGCATCCCAATATGGAACACCTGAATCTGGAGTGTCATCCGATTTTAAATAGTAATAACTTAAAGTTGCACGAGTAGGGGTGTCTAAGCCAAAAGTAATACTAGGGGCAATACCTGCACGTTTGTATTCAGCACCGTCAGCTTGACCTGCTTTCTCATTCATGTGTCCCATAACGGCAACACGTGCAGCAATCCCATTGCCAAAATCTTTATTGCCATCTAGTGTTACACGTGCATAAGCATCTGTACCGCCAGCAACAGTACCTTCTAAGTGGTCGCCTTTTTTAGCCACTTTAGAAATCATGTTGATGCTACCGCCAACAGTACCTGCACCACCCATAGCAGAAGCAGAACCTTTGGTGACTTCAACTTGTTCTATGGCAAACATTTCACGGTTTTGGGAGGTTGAATTACGAATACCATCTAAATACATTGAGCTTTCAGAGCTGTAGCCACGGATAAATGGACGGTCGCCATTTGGGTTGCCGCCTTCACCAGCACCGAGGGTAATACCAGGTACTGTACGTAAAGCATCACTTAAAGTTGTGACTTGCGTGTCTTCAATCAGTTGCTTAGAAATCACTGATACAGATTTTGGTGTATCAAGAAGGGGAGCAACAAATTTAGCATTCGCAGATTTATCAACTTTTAAGCTTGGTGCCTTTTCAGCAACAACTTCTTGGTTAATCGTTGGAAGTTGAGTAACTTGCTCTTGCGCGACTGCATTAACAGCAATGACAGAAAGAGAAGAAGCAATTGCTGAAGAAACAATTTTCTTACGTGTTTTAATGAAGGCCATTTCGAACCCGATTTGGAATAGTGAATTTGTATGCGAATAATAATGATTCTTATTTGTTCTTACATCTTTGTGTAATTGTAAATCACGATAAATAATCATATTGTGATAGTAGTATTTAATGTAATGATATAACAAGTATTAATTAAGACTATGTTTTATTTAAATATTGATAAAATATATTGTTTTTTTATGTTTAATTGAGATTATAAATATAGACATGATTGTGAATTAAATAAGCATAAATCGTAATTGTTAATGCAAAAAAAACCTGCCGAAACAGGTTTTTTAGTTTTGTCTTTTATAAGTACTAAAAGTTAGAAATCATAAGAAATGGATAACCAGTAGTTACGACCAGCTAAGTAAGTTCCAGCCATTGAAGAACCAATGGTCATATAGTCATAGTAAGATGTCTCTACACCTTGGCTATTGATATAAGTTCCATTGCTTGTGAAGTCTTTATCTAATAAGTTATTTATAGAGCCATTAATACGAATATTGTCGTTAAGGCTATAACTTGTACCGAGGTTAAATAAATTATACCCCTTCAACTTATTGCCAGTTGCAGCATAAATGATGCCAGCATCACCAGCAGTTTGGACTGTACTATAACGTTTACGATCAGATTTATACTCATGCTGTAACCAAACATCGAGTGAAGGATTAATATGCCAAGTAGATGTCATATTAAAAGCATTTTTGGGTACGTTATTTAGGTACGAGCCTTTATTTTCACCTTTTGTGATCTCACTTTCCATATAGGTATATGCAGCTTTAATATCCCATTCAGGGATAATGCTGTATTTCAAGCTAACTTCAACGCCCTTAGTTTCTGCTTCATTGGCATTAATACTTTGTGAAAAACTATCTTGAGTAATATGGGAACCATAGCTGACACAACCTGCTTGGTTTGGATTTGTTTCAGAGTAACAGTTCCAAAGGTCAGCTCCATCAGTTATCAGATCTTCAATTTTATTAAAGAATGCCGTTGTGGTTAAGTCAAAGCTACCTTTGTTATAATTAAAGCCTAATTCATAGTTGGTGGATTCTTCAGGTTTAAGATTAGGAGAGCCGACACCAAAAGTTGCACCTTGACCACTAACACTAATCACGCCATTGTGTAATTCTTTTGCAGAAGGTGCTTTGTAACCCGTACTTACACCACCTTTCAGTGTTAGATTTTCATTAGTATTCCAAACTAAATATGCTCGTGGGCTGAAGTGACCACCAAAACCTGAATGATCTTCATAACGTCCACCTAAAGTTAAAGCAACTGAATCTAAAAGGCGCCATTCATCTTCAGCGTAGAAAGATAATGAGTCTTTTTTGAATTTTGAGCCTATTCCCGCAATATCGTCGGCAATTTCTGCTTCTTTATATTCGGCACCTACTGTGATTTTATGATCTGCAATAGGCATGACGATATGTGTATCAGCAACAAAGTCAGTGTTTTCTAATGTACGATCTGTGCCTGCAAATGCATTTAATGGGAATGTGTTTCGTGGAATAGTACGGCCTACGGTTTCAGTAGTTGTATGGCTTACGTAAGATGACCATTTACCAAAATCATAGTTACCCTCATGTCCAGCAGAAATTTGATCACGGTTAAATTCTAGTTCGTCTTTATAACCATTAGCACGGCTCGGTGTGTCTTGAGTGCCCAGTCGATTATCATCATTTTTATAGTTTTGACTTGAATGGAAGCCATCTAACCAGAAACTATTTTTATCATCTAAGTTAAAGGATAATTTACCACCAAAATCAAAATTATCTGCTTCACTTGGGCGTGGGTCACGGCCAGATGTACCTGGAATACGTTCAGATTTTTGACGGTCTAAATAAGAACCGCGTAGCTGCATCCCTAAGCGTTCGCTTATAAGAGGGCCATTTAAAACAAAACTGGTTTTTGCTGAGTCGGCTTCCCCATTATGTTCCATGAGGTTACCACTCACAGTAACATTACCAGTCCATGTATCAGACACTTTTTTAGTAATAATGTTGATTACACCACCCATTGCTTCTGAGCCATAGCGAGTAGCCATAGGACCACGAATGACCTCAATACGCTCAATTGCAGCAAGGGGTGGTAAGTAACCATTTGATGATTCACCGAAACCATTTGGAGTTACGTCAGAAGATGTTGTTTGGCGACGTCCATCAATTAAAACCAAACTATAGTCATTACCTAGACCACGCATTTTTACGTTTAAGCCGGATGTTTTACCAATACCGTCACGAATATCAATGCCCGGAATGTCAGCTAGTAAATCTGCAATGCTAGAAGCATTTTTCTTTTCTATGTCTGCTTTTGTAACAACACTGATTGAAGCAGGAGCATTCTTGATCTTTTGTTCAAAGCCCGCTGCAGAAACAACAATGGTTTCCATCTGTTGAGCTTGAGATTCAGTCGTTTCAGCATGTGCGAAACTCGTGGTGGTTACAATTGCCCCAAATAAAGCAGCGGAAAGAGGGTTGAGATTAAATTTACTCATAAAAGAATACCAAATATGGACAAGATAAATATATGAAAATAAATTAAAAAAAATATCATTAAGAATAATAGTGAGAAAGTTTCTCATTTTCAATGGTGAATTAAAAAATAATCAATATTTCTTCGAAAAAAGCTGAAAAATTCTAAAAATAAGAAGGGCATCCATGCCTGAATTTATAGTGTTATAATCCATTTTTGTATATCTTTAATTGTTGTCATATAATGTGGCACTTTTTTTTAAAACTGTTTTAACTAACAAATTATCGAGGAAGCCATGCAAGTAACTTCTGAAGCGGTTTCGGGCGTTGCCCGTCGTTTAAATGTATCTGTACCGACGAGCCGTATTAACGAGCAGTTTGAAGCTCGCTTGAAACGCACTGCCAAAACTGTGAAGATCAACGGCTTCCGTCCAGGTAAAGTACCTGTAAACGTTGTTCGTCGTGAATACGGTGCTGGTATCTATCAAGAAGTTGTAAACGATATCATTCGTGACACAGTATTCGAAGCGATCCAACAAGAAAAAATCAATGCTGTTGGTATGCCAAACATTGAAAAAACTGAAATGAAAGATGATGCTTTAGTTTATGAAGCAACTGTAGAAGTTTATCCAGAAGTTGAAGTTAAGTTCGAAGGCCTAGAAGTTGAACGTAAAGCAACTTCAGTTGACGACAAAGACGTTGAGAAGATGATTGAAAATCTTCAAAAACAACGTGCTTCATGGGCTGAAACTAAAGGCATGGCTAAAAAAGACATGCAAGTAACTTTCGACTTTGAAGGTACTGTTGATGGCGAGAAGTTTGAAGGCGGCGCTGCTGAAGACTTTAAACTCGTACTTGGTTCTGGTCGTATGATCCCTGGCTTCGAAGACGGTATCGTTGGTATGAAGAAAGGCGAAGAGAAAGTTATCGATGTAACTTTCCCTGAAGACTACCAAGCTGAAAACCTTGCTGGTAAAGCTGCTCAATTCAAAATCACTGTTAAGCTTGTTGAAAAACAAAAACTTCCAGAAGTTGATGCTGAATTCTTAAAAATCTTCGGTCTAACTGAAGAAGAAGGCGTTGAAAAACTGAAAGCTGACGTGCGTAAAAACATGGAACGTGAAGTGAAAAACGGTCTTCGTAACCAAGTGAAAGGTGCAACTTTTGATGCGCTTGTAGCTGCAAACGAAGTAGAACTTCCAGAAGCAATGGTTGCTCAAGAAATTGACCGTCAACGTCAACAAATGATCCAACAATTCACTCAACAGTTTGGTGCTCAAGGCGCTAAAGCGTTTGATTCAAGCATGCTTCCAGATGACCTATTCAAAGAGCAAGCTGAAAAATCAGTTAAACTTGGCGTATTAGTCAGCAAAGTATTAGCTGATGCTAAAATTGAAGTTGATGCTGCACGTGTTGATGCTTACATCGAAGACATGGCTTCTTCTTACGAAGATCCTAAAGAAGTAATTGAATACTTCAACAACGATAAACAGCAACGTGCTCAAATCGAAGCTGTTATTCTAGAAGACCAAGTTGTAGATCACATCTTAGCTTCTGCTAAAGTAACTGATACAACTGTGAGCTATGAAGACTTATTGAAAGAGCAACAAGCTCGTCAACAAGGCTAATTTCTAGCTTTCAAAAAAAGGCGCATTAAGCGCCTTTTTTTATCGAAATTTGCCCCCAAATAAGTTGTCCTGATTTCACAATGCTTATGAAAAAAATATCTGTTATTTAATTGGGAATCTTTTGCAATTTCGACAAATATCCCTCATATTGTGAATCATGGGTTGAGTCAGAAAAATTTAGGAATAAATAACGTATGTATGTTCCAACAATTGAAAACGCACTAGTGCCAATGGTGGTAGAACAGTCATCTCGTGGCGAGCGTTCTTTTGATATTTATTCACGCCTTTTGCGTGAACGTGTGATTTTTTTAACCGGTGAAGTTGAAGACAACATGGCAAATTTGATTGTTGCCCAAATGTTGTTCTTAGAAGCAGAAAACCCAGATAAAGATATTCATTTATATATCAACTCACCAGGCGGTTCGGTTACTGCAGGTATGGCGATTTACGATACCATGCAATTTATTAAACCTGATGTTGTGACTTACTGCATGGGGCAAGCAGCATCGATGGGTGCATTCCTGCTTAACGCCGGTGCTAAAGGCAAACGTTACTGTCTTGAAAATGCCCGTGTCATGATTCACCAACCACTCGGTGGTTTCCGTGGTCAGGCATCTGACATTGAAATTCATGCACGTGAAATTCTATTCATCAAAGAACGTTTAAATCGTTTAATGGCAGAGCATAGTGGTCAAGACTACGAAACTGTTGCTCGAGATACTGACCGTGACAATTTTATGACAGCGCAAGCTGCGAAAGAATACGGTCTTGTGGACGAAGTTTTATCTAAACGCCCATAAGTTTTAAAGAATTAATTATTGGAGTGAATATGTCCGAACATCCTCAAGGACAAAAGCATTGTTCATTTTGCGGTAAAACGCAGTCTGAAGTCGGGAAACTGATTGCAGGTGAGGACGCGTACATCTGTAATGAGTGTGTGGACGTATGTCTTGACCTAGTTCAGACCAGTCAGCAAGTTGAATCAAATGACTGGGCAACTCGTCCTTTACCAAAACCGCATGAAATCCGTGCTGCGCTTGACCAATATGTGATTGGTCAAGATGTTGCGAAAAAGACCCTCTCTGTTGCGGTATACAACCACTATAAACGCCTAAAAGTTGGCACCAGTGGTAAAAAACCAGAAGACGGTGTAGAGATTTCGAAAAGTAACATCATGTTGGTTGGACCAACAGGTTCAGGTAAAACACTGCTTGCTCAGACACTTGCGCGTCTTTTAGATGTGCCATTTGCGATGGCAGATGCAACGACTTTAACTGAAGCCGGTTATGTGGGTGAAGACGTTGAGAACATTGTTCAAAAACTCCTTCAAAAAGCCGATTACGATGTAGAAAAAGCGCAAAAGGGAATTATCTATATCGATGAAATCGACAAAATTACCCGTAAGTCTGAAAACCCATCTATTACTCGTGATGTTTCGGGTGAAGGTGTTCAGCAAGCGTTATTGAAAATGATCGAAGGTACGGTTGCGTCGATTCCGCCTCAAGGTGGTCGTAAGCATCCGCAGCAAGAATTTATTCAAATTGATACTTCAAATATCCTGTTTATCTGTGGTGGCGCATTCTCTGGTCTAGAGAAAATCGTACAGCAGCGTCAAGAAAAAGGTGGTATCGGCTTTACAGCTGAAGTGCGTAAGAAAGATGAAACTAAAAAATTATCTGACTTATTCCGCCAAGTTGAAGCGACAGATTTGGTTAAATTTGGTCTGATTCCTGAATTTATTGGTCGTTTACCTGTGATTGCTACCTTGGAAGAACTCGACGAAGAAGCATTGATGCAGATTCTTACTGAACCAAAAAATGCATTGACACGTCAGTACCAATATTTATTTGAAATGGAAAATGTTGACCTTGTATTTGAAGACTCAGCATTACGTGCCGTGGCTAAAAAAGCCCTTGACCGTAATACGGGTGCGCGTGGTCTACGTTCGATTTTAGAAAATTCATTGCTTGAAACGATGTATGACCTACCAAGTCGTTCAGATGTGGGTACGGTTGTCATCAATGAAGCGGTGATTAATGGTGAAGCGGAACCTGAATTTAAATCAGAACGTCAACCAAAGAAAACTGAAGAAGCTGCACCGAAGTCAGATTTAAAAGTTGTGAACTCTAAATCTGCTTAAGCGCTATTCGTCTGAAACGTGTGTAAATCCAAGATTTGCACACGTTTTTTATTTCCAAAAATAAAGGCAGAATGTTAATCTCAGCAGGATGGCGTGGATGCCTGAATGTAAAAAACTGAAAACAAAAGTGTAAAAATAAAAAAAGACGCAGTGAGGGATAATCATGCGTGGAGTTGCAATTCTACTTTTAAGCAGTGTAGCGCTGCTGGGTTGTCATGGAAAATCAGCCATTGAGCAAACGTCATTGGCTTCAACATTAAAGCCCGTGGATCCTGAAAGTAAACCGGGTCATATTGAGCAATATCGATTGGGTATGTTTACCATTGGTGGTTGGGTCAATCAGAAACAAGGTCGACATTTTCAAGAAGTGAAAGCTCAACACGATCAAGCAGCGATTGTGTATTTATATCGTCCAGACAGTAAATGGAATCGTCAAGAAATTGTGGCCAGCAGCTTATTTCTGAACAGTGAGCGTATTCCAAGTTTATTGAATAATCATTATTACTGGGTGGAGTTACCGGCAGGGAATTACCGCGTATCGTCCAGTCGCCCTTTGGGGGTGAATCATTTTCAAAAACCTAAATATTTAGACTTTGATGTTGAAGCAGGTCAAACTTACTTCATTAAATATGATGAAGAGAATTTATCCAGTAAAAGAACGGTTTCAGGGCCATTGCTGCTCATGCCTGAAAAAATTGGTCGAAATGAAATCGCATTTACAGAGTTGAAATCCAACAGTTTTAACTTTGTGGCAGAAGATCAAAACACTGGAAAAGTGCGGAAAAGTGCGCAGAAGTTGAAAGCACCTCATTATGATCCTGCGGAAGATGTGCAGTTGACCAAGCCTTTTAAACTGTGGAATCCATTAACTTGGTAATGTAATTAGCTCGTGTTTTTGAGTGTGTGAAAATATTAAATAGCGAATGTCATTCGACAAACAGCCTAAATATTGACATTAAAAAAGCACCCGATGGGGTGCTTTTTTTGATCTTGAATGTGGCGAAATTAGTTCGCAGCAGCATCAACTACTGGGATTTTACCAATTTTTGCTTGCCAGATTTTTGGTGCAGTCGCGTGTACAGAAGTACCATTTACGTCAACAGCTACAGATACTGGCATGTCTTTTACAACAAATTTGTAGATCGCTTCCATACCTAAGTCAGCGAAAGCAACCACTTCAGCTTCACGAATCGCTTTTGATACTAAGTAAGCAGCACCACCAACAGCCATTAGGTAAGTTGCTTTGTTGTCTTTGATTGCTTCAACAGCAGCAGGGCCACGATCCGCTTTACCAATCATACCGAACATGCCAGTTGCTTCAAGCACTTGACGTGTGAACTTATCCATACGTGTTGCAGTTGTTGGGCCAGCAGGACCAACGACTTCGTCACCGACTGGATCAACAGGGCCAACGTAGTAAATAAATTTACCTTTTAGGTCAACTGGAAGTTCTTCACCTTTGTTTAACATGTCAACCATACGTTTGTGCGCAGCGTCACGACCTGTATAGATTGTACCGTTAAGAAGTAGTGTGTCACCTGGTTGCCAAGAGTTCATTTCTTCTTGAGTGATGTTATCTAAGTCAACACGTTTAGACGTTGATGAATCCCAAGTCACTGCAGGGTAGTCTTCAAGGCTAGGCGCTTGAATATGCGCTACACCTGAACCGTCTAATTGGAAATGCGCATGACGAGTTGCAGCACAGTTTGGAATCATACCTACTGGTTTACCCGCAGCGTGACATGGGTAGTCTTTGATTTTGATATCAAGAACAGTCGTTAAACCGCCAAGACCTTGAGCACCAATACCTAAAGCATTTACTTTTTCGAAGATTTCGATACGAAGTTCTTCGATTTGGTTTTGTGGGCCACGACGAAGTAATTCGTCCATGTTGATTTCTTCCATCAATGCTTCTTTTGCAAGCATCATGGCTTTTTCAGCAGTACCACCAATACCGATACCGAGCATACCAGGAGGACACCAACCTGCACCCATTGTTGGAACAGTTTTAAGTACCCAATCCACGATAGAGTCAGAAGGGTTAAGCATTGCAAGTTTAGATTTGTTTTCTGAACCACCACCTTTAGCAGCAACAGTAATATCAACTTTATTACCCGGAACGAGTTTGTAGTGAATTACAGCAGGGGTGTTGTCTTTGGTATTTTTACGACCAAAAGCAGGATCAGCTAATACTGATGCACGAAGAATGTTTGAGTTTTCAAGATAACCTTGACGTACACCTTCGTTAATTGCATCGTCTAGGCTCATGGTTAAATCAAATTTAACGTCTAAGCCCACTTCAAGAAATACGTTCACAATACCCGTATCTTGACAGATAGGACGATGGCCTTCTGCACACATACGAGAGTTAATTAAAATTTGTGCAATCGCGTCTTTTGCGGCTTTGTTTTCTTCACGGTCATACGCACGGCTCATCGCTTGGATGAAGTCCTGTGGGTGATAGTAAGAAATGAACTGAAGCGCATCTTTTACCGATGTGATCAAGTCATCTTGCTTGATAATAGTTGTCATACAAATATCTCTTGAGCGGGCTGATAGCTAGCGGGCTAAATTATAAGACAAAAACACAGTTGTGTGGGTATTTCGCTTAATCTTTGGCCGAAAGTTTAATAGGCTTAAACAGCACCATGTTTCGCTGTCATAAATGGGCTGAAAATGACGTTTTAACTGTCATATTTCATGAAATATTTGTCACAAAACTAGAAAGGGAGATATGTTTTTATTTTTAAATTGTTGAAAATAAAAGATATTTATTATTTTTGAATATTTCGTATTTGTCATATAACTGTCATAAAACTTTTACATAATGACCTCATCAAAGTTAGAGTGTGAAATATATGGTTACTTCAGTTTTATCAGTTATTGGTTTTTCTCTGTTTATCGCAGCAACTTGGTTCTATGGTCAACAAGAAGATCAAGCCTAAAGCTTTATCTTCTTTTTTTTGCTTAAAATTTTATAAAAATAATATTCTTCTTCAAATCTTCAAATCTTCAAATCTTCAAATCTTCAAATCTTCAAATCTAATCATGAGTAATAGCTAATTTTTAGTCTTTGCGTCAGTGTGTGTGATAATCATCGATGATCTTTGTTGCTTTCAAATTTTTTACAAGACTTCAATTCTAAACGTTATGATTTGAAGCAAATAGATGACAGGTAAAATTAACAATGGGCACTGTTACTGTTCGACCAACTGTTGAATCAGATTGGGAGATACTGAAAAATTTACGGCTAGAAGCATTACAAGACAGTCCCGATGTATTTACAGCAACTTTTGAAAAAACCAAAACTCATAGTGAGTCTGAATGGCGTGATAGAGCTGCGCAAAAAAAGCACCATGTCAGTTTCTATTGGCATTTGACGGAATGAGAGCAGTCGGCATGGTTGGGGGTACTATTGATAAACACCATGAATTTACTGTAGTTGCAATGTGGGTACATGAGAATTATCGAGGAAAGGGTGTTGCTGATCTTTTAATATCTAATCTAAAAAAATATGCAGCAAACCAAGGTTATACAAAAATTGTACTTCGTGTTGAATTAAGTAATTTACGAGCTATTCAATTTTATTCTAAGCAAGGTTTTATAAAAGTTCTTGAGCAATCTTCTTTAATATCAGGCTCGAAGCTTAGCAGTCAAAAAATGGAGTGCTTGTAGTCCTTTTAATGGTCAACTTTTTTCGTATATAAGTGCTTAAAAAAAATAACTCTAATTTTTATATTATCAAATATTTATATTAAACATTTGTTTTATTTTTCATGTAATTGTCATGGGATTGCAAGTGTATTGTCATACAGAGTCTTTAGGTTATTGCAGTATTTCTCAAGGACCAAAGAGGTTAGACGTTGAATTACAAAGCACTCATCTGCTGTATGGTTTTCACCCCCATGCTGACAATGCAGGCAGCACAAGCAGAATTTATTAAAGATAGTAAAGCAGAAATAGATTTTAAAAATTATTATTTTGATCAAGATCAAGAGCCTAACGATAAAGATTCGACAGTTTGGGGACAAGGTATTGAATTGAGTTATCAATCTGGCTTTACCGAAGGTCAAGTCGGTTTTGGTTTAGATGCTACTGCTGCAGCAGGTATACGTTTAGACGGCAGTAAAGATAAAGCCAAAAATTCGTTGATGTTTCCTTTAGAGGGTGATGGTAGTCCAACAAATTATTGGACACGTGCATATCCCACTTTAAAAGCGCGCTATCAGAAAACTGATGTAAAAGTCGGGGAGTTACGCCCTAATTTACCCATTTTAAGTCGAAGCTTTGCTCGCTTGCTCGAATCTGCCTATTTAGGTGGTCAAGTCACTTCTAAAGATGTAAAGGGATTGACTTTAACGGGTGGTTACGTCACTAAAGCAATTCCACGTGCATCACGAGATGCTACAAAGCTTTCTATTAAAGGCGCAACAGAAACCAGTGATGGGTTTATGTTTGGCGGTGCGGACTGGAAGCCCAATAAAAATTTAACGCTACAGTACTATGCCGGTGAGCTGGATGATTTTTATGTACAACAATTTGTCGGTGTGAAACACAAATTTCCGTTCAGTGAAAACCAGAGTTTTAATACGGACTTACGTTTATTTGATACTCAAGCGACTGGAGCTAATGAGCGTGGTGAAAAAGGCTATGGCGCTAAAGTAGATAACCAGACAGCCAGTGTGGATTTCAAATACAAATTTAAAAATCATCAGCTGCAATTTGGCGCGCAAAAAATTGGTGATGATGGCGATTTTCTGCATATGAATCAGGGCAGTTTAGATAATGGTGCGGATGGTACGTTCATTTATTTGCCAACAAATCGTCTGTTGCAGAACTTTACTAATGCAGGCGAAAAGTCCACATGGTATGGCTATCGATATGACTTTAATAATCAATACTTAAAAGGCTTAAATGTATCGTTCCTGAAAGTACAAGGACGTGACTTTGGTAAATGTGGTTGTGCAACTGAGTCCGAAATTGACTATACCTTGCGTTATAAAGTGCCGGAAGGCAAATTCAAAAATTTAGGTTTTACCGCTCAATACGGAAAATTCAAAAAAAGTACAGGAACAAAGCAGGAACAAAGCCGTATCTACTTGACCTATACCCTGCCAATTTTCTAATCCAAAACTGATCAGATTAATTTATTAATAAGTTTATAGAGAAATAAAAATGAATCATATTAATTCGAATCGTCGTCAATTCTTAAAGGGTTTGATGGGAGTCGGGTCTTTAGCGTTATTTTCTGGACTGAGTCCAGTAAGCACGTGGGCAAATGCCAAATTTCCGATTAGCCCATTTCAATTAGGTGTTGCCTCAGGTGAACCTTGGCCAGATGGCTTTGTGATTTGGACGCGTGTTGCACCATATCCACTTTCTGTAGATGGTGGGATGCCGAAGGAAGCTGTTGAAGTGGATTGGGATATTGCTACAGATATTGAATTTAAGAAAATTGTTCAAACTGGGAAGGCGCAGGCACATCCTGACTTACATCACACAGTACATGTAGAGATAAGTGGTTTAGCACCGATGACACGCTATTATTATCGATTTAGATTGGCTGGTTATGAAAGTTCTGTAGGTACAGCAAAATCGGCGCCAGCAGCACATCAAATGCCAGAACGAGTTCGTGTTGCTGTAGTAGGTTGTCAGCATTATGAAACAGGCTATTACACGGCTTATGATTACTTGAGCAAAGAAAAAGAGATAGATTTAGTTTTCCATTATGGTGACTATATTTATGAAGGACCAGAGGGTAAAGGCGGGGGACGTGCAATCGGTGACTTGCGTGTGTCTATTCCAGCGCGTCAACATATTGGTCCGGAAATTCAAACTTTACTGCAATATCGTATTCGTTATGCACAGTACCGTGCAGATCCTGATTTGCAAGCTGCACATGCATCTGCACCTTTTGCGATGACTTTTGATGATCATGAAGTGGATAACAACTGGGCTGCAGATATTGAAGAAAAAGGCGAGAAGAAAGACATATTTTTACTGCGCCGCGCAGCAGCGTTTCAAGCATGGTATGAATATATGCCTGTGCGTTTAAAACAGAAGCCGAACGGCCCAGATATCCTTGCTTACCGCACTTTAGATTATGGCAAAATGCTACGGATGAATATTTTGGATACACGCCAGTACCGTTCTCCAATTTTATGCACCAAAGCTCAGTTAGAAGATGGGTTTGATAAAATAGATTACTGCCGTACGGAAAATAGCCGAAATGAGCAGGTTCTTGGTAAAGCACAAGAGCAATGGTTGGCGAAGCAAATGCGCCATGATAAGCGTTGGAATGTCTTGGCACAGCAAATTCAGGTTATGCCTTGGGTACGTTATAACAAATCAGGCAAAGCTTATTTTGGGAAAGATACGTGGAATGGCTATCCATACGCACGCGAGCGCTTGATTGAATCTATCAAAAAAAATGCACCTCATGGTAATACGGTAATTTTATCAGGAGATTTGCATCAATATTTTGCAGCGAATATTCCAAGTGATTTGAATGATTTTAAGAGTCCATCGATTGCAACCGAATTTTTAACTACATCAATAACCTCTACCGGCAATGGTCAACCAATCCGTCCAGGGCAGGAAGATGTGCTGAAGTTAAATCCACATATCAAATTTATCAATGATCAACGCGGTTATCAGACTTTAGATTTTTTTAAAGACTATATGCGTACAGACTTGAAGGTTCTAGACTTTGTTGAAAAACCAGGTGGAAAAATGACGACCGTTGCAAGTTTTGAAGTGGCTTATGGCAAGCCAGAACTGAAGCAGATTGAATCAAAATAAAAAGGGATCACTACTCCTGCTAAATCAAATAAAGCGCTTAGATGGTTCTAAGCGCTTTATTTTTATATTGGACTTGCACATCTATTAAAAACCACTGCCCATGCATGTGATCTACTATCCATGCAATGGGACAAGATGCTGATTTTTTTAATCAGATTTTTTGTGTGTGGCAGAAATGAGATGGTTAATTTCAGTTTTGGCTTTGATCATATCGGCTTTAAATTGTGGATCTGCCTGTAGGCGTGAAAATTGCGCTGCTCCCATAATACGGCCAGCATCGACATCACTTTGCCAATGCATATTGCACACGACTCGGCTTTGCCCAAATTCAATACCACGTTTAAGAATTTGACTTTGACGCTCAGGACGTAACTCTGCTAAGACTAATGCATATGTCCAACCGATAGTTGTATGTCCAGAAGGATAGGAAACATATTGATTTTTTTCATTTTCTTCTTCAGGCGTACAGGTGCTGACATTAAAATAGCCATATGGACGTTCACGGCTATATTTCTTTTTTGCAGTTTGAGTAGAGTATCTACTATCAAGTTTAATCTTTCTTAAAATTTCAAATAAAATAGGTGTATTTTTCTCATTAATTTCTACGCCAAATGCATGTGAAAAAGGTCGCCCTAAGTGTGCATTTGAAACATCAGCATCAATTTGTGCTTGCTGCCAGCGAGCCGTATTTTTCAAATATTGAGATTGTTTAAAAATACTTTGATCACGAATAAAATCTCCACTATAGGCTTGTGGAGGAGTAGATAATATTTCAAGACTATTTGGAGCTGAGTCAGGTGTTAGATATGAATCTGCGGCCATGGAGTGTGCGCTTAAGCAAACCCATATTAATGTAGAGATGGCACATGGAGTATAAAATTTTAAGTTTGTCATGATATAGCTAAGTTTTGAATAATTAAAAAAGCGCTCATACCATAAGCAATAATATTGACTCTAAGATGACAAGAATTAATAAGATGAAAATTATCGCAATATAAATAAGATTGAAATGCGGGAAAATTGGAATGAATAAAAAAACCACCCAATCTTTCGAAAGGGTGGTTTAGAACTCGAAACTAAAATTAAGCTTCTTGCTGTTCGGATTGAATTGCCGTTAATGCAATGGTAAACACGATGTCATCGACCAATGCGCCACGAGACAAGTCATTTACAGGTTTGTTTAAACCTTGAAGCATTGGGCCAACACTGACTACATTTGCAGAACGTTGAACTGCTTTATAGGTTGTATTACCTGTATTTAAGTCAGGGAAAATAAACACATTGGCACGACCAGCCACTTTCGAGTCAGGTGCTTTAGAGCGTCCCACACTTTCCACCGATGCAGCATCGTATTGAAGCGGGCCATCAATAAGTAAGTCTGGGCGGCGTTCTTTGGCAATACGTGTTGCTTCAGCCACTTTCTCGACATCTGCACCTGCACCAGAAGTCCCTGTTGAATACGAAATCATTGCGATACGTGGGTCAATACCAAAAGCTTTCGCTGAATCAGCAGATTGAATCGCAATCTCTGCAAGCTGTTCTGCATTTGGATCTGGATTAATTGCACAATCACCATATACATAAACTTCATCTGGTAACAGCATAAAGAACACAGATGAAACCAATGAATATTCAGGTGCGGTCTTAATCAATTGGAATGCAGGACGTACAGTATTTGCCGTAGTATGTACTGCGCCTGAGACTAAGCCATCCACCTGATCGAGTGCAAGCATCATGGTGCCTAAAACAACAGTATCTTGTAGCTGTTCGCGTGCTTGTAGATCATTGAGTTTGCCTTTACGCAGCTCAACCATTTTAGGCACATAGTTTTCACGAATCAGATCTGGATCAATAATTTCTAAATCATGTGGAAGTTCAATGTTACGTGCTTTTGCAACTTCAATCACGGCTTCAGGTTTTGCCAATAAAATACAGTGTGCAATGCCACGTGATTGACAAATGGCAGCCGCCTGAATGGTGCGTGGTTCATCACCTTCAGGTAGAACAATTCGTTTTTTCGCAGCAATCGATTTTTGTACCAATTCATGACGGAATGCAGAAGGGGACAAACGGGGTTGATACGAACCATTCAATACTTCAGTAATCCATTCAGTATTGATGTGGCTTGAAACAAAGCGGGTCACTTGTTCTGCACGTTCTACGTCATCGACAGGAATTTCATTGCCTAAATTTGAAAGTTGTTGTGCCGTTTCAAAAGTGCTTAAAGGCGTATGTAAAATCGGTAAGCCTTGCTTAATCGCAGTTTGGCAGAAATCCAAAACTTGTGGGTTCGGTTGATGGTGTTCAGTCAAAACCAAACCGGCAAGTGGAATACCATTGCTACTCGCAAGGCTAGAAGCCAACAACACATCAATACGGTCAGAGGCGCTGATAATCAGTTCACCTGCCACAAATTTGTGAAGTTCATGTTCAATATTAGAGGCAACTAAGCTGCTATGTAGTACGCGTCGATGAGCAGCATCGCCTTGGTTGATCCATTCTGATTGAATATGCGTCGCCAAGTCAGACATGCGCGGTACGCTGAGCGTATTACTAAATGGAACGAGGCCAATGACAGGTAGCTGTGTAGAACCAATTTGCGGATTACTTTGTTGTAATTCGAGTACAAATTTATTGGTATGACTGATTAAACGCAGATTTGGATCAAGCGTGACAGGAATTTGCGCAGATTCTTCTGGCAAGCCACGTGTGCGCATAAACAAAACGCCCGCAGTACGTTCAGATACCGCACCACCAAATTGGCGTAGAGAACTGTCAATTTTCTCAGCCGTTTTTGTGGCATTTTGAATATCTGCTGTGCTGACAATAATCACTTTAGCATCGAGTGCTTTTGCTAATGTTGCGTTGAGTTCTGAGGCAAAGTTATCTCGGCTGTTTGGAACCAAGCCTTCAACAATAATCAGATCATGCTTTTTTGCAATTTCACGGTGCAAACGAACCGCTTCTTCGAGCAGTTCATCACTTTCATCATGACTGAGTTGCTTCACGATGGTGGCATGATGAATAGGTTCTACCGTTTCATTATTAAATAAATGACGATAAAGAGCCGTTGTACGGTCTACAGTATCTGCGACATTTTCCTGTGAAAATGGTTTCAGAAAACCTGCTTTGACCCCTTGGCATTCCAAAGCATAAATTAAACCTAAGCATGCAGATGTTAAACCTACACCTTCCCCAGTTGGCACGAGTAAAATTGTTTTCATACGGTGTCTAAATTAAAGCTAAAAATTAATATTGAAGGCGAAGGGGCTGATGCGATTGCTTATGCAATCGCAGCTTCAGCATCAGACTTTTTTGTAGCAGACGCTGTCACCTCGTCTACAACATGCTCAGTTTCTTTGGCAATACGGCCTTCTTCATCGGTTGGAACAACCCAAATTTGTGGGCCAGTACCGTGGTCAATACGACCTTCAGTACCGCGTTTTAAGTTGTCATTTAATTCTTTACTCAGGTTGAAACCAAAGTGCGGTAAGTATGAAACTGTTTTTTCACGAATGTAGGCAGAATTTTCACCAATACCACCAGTAAAGAATAAACCGTCAATACGTGGTAGACCACAGCTGAGGCCTGCTAAAGATTTTGCTAAACGGTAACAGAATACTTCAATGGCAAGTGCGGCATCTTCGTTGCCTTGTTCCGATGCTTCGATCAATGTACGCATGTCATTTGAAAGATCAGACAAACCGAGTAGGCCTGATTGGCTGTTCAGCATCTTGTCGATTTTGTAGATATCCCAACCTAAGTTGCTCGCAAGGAAGCTGTGAATACTTGGGTCAACATCACCACTACGTGTGCCCATGACCACACCTTCAAGAGGTGTTAGACCCATTGACGTATCTACAGATTGACCATTCCAAATCGCACAAGTCGAGCTACCATTGCCTAAGTGAGCAGTTAACCAACCACCTTGTTTAAAGCTGCCTGCCAACATTGAGCCACGCTCAGATACGTAGGCATGGCTAGTACCGTGGAAGCCATAACGACGCACGTTATGCTGTGTGTACAAGAATTTTGGTAAAGCATAGCGGTATGCATGAGACGGCATGGTTTGGTGGAATGCTGTATCAAATACGGCTACTTGCGGAAGTTCAGGGAACAAACGCATGGTTGCTTCGATACCCACCAAGTGAGCAGGGTTATGCAATGGAGCAAGCGGTGTTGCTTCACGAATACGTTCAATAATTTCTGGTGTTAATAGCTCAGCTTTGGTTAATGTACCGCCGTGAACAACACGGTGACCAATCGCTTGAGGATTATGGTGAGCCAAACGCTCTAAAATAGTTTCGAGGGCTTTTTCATGGTCAGCATGTGGAATAGACAGCTCAAGCGCATCACCACCTGTAGTGACCCCTTTAATACGTGCATCAGCAGAACCTAGGTTCTCGGCTAGACCAAAAATACGATCTTCACGGCGCTCAGAAACTAACGCATATTTGATAGAAGAAGATCCGCAGTTAATTACTAATACTGATGTAGACACGTTTAAATACCCGAATTCTAATTGAAATACTTATCCATAATATTGATCTGATTGCAGTTGTATTGATTGATGCAATTTAGATCTGTGATGATGTTTTATCATGGGTTTTTTTATCGTCCTAGATAGACTTTAGGAGATTAGACTTAAGCACTATCGACCCTGAGCACAATAATAATTAAAATTTATCAGTTCATAGTTTTCATTTATTAATAAAATAGTCCTCAAAATTTATACGATTTAAGGAATATACATAGAACATAACATGCGATTGCTGCGCTGTAATCCTCAAATTGTTGCAAAAAAACAGGTAAATTTAACTTTTCTCATTCTTCTTAAGCATTTAATTGTCAAAAAATCTATTTTCGATTCTATATCCTGTGTTTGCAGGCTTATATTTCAATATGTGAACCTTGGGTCTAGTTTTTTAAATTGCCATAAAAAAAGCTGTGCCTTTAATCAGAAAAGCACAGCTTTCATTGTCTTATTGGGTGTTATTGGCGAATTTGACCATCACCAAACACAATCCATTTTTGAGAAGTCAGACCTTCAAGACCGACTGGACCACGTGCATGGATTTTATCAGTTGAAATACCGATCTCAGCACCAAGACCATATTCAAACCCATCCGCAAAGCGCGTTGAGGCATTAATCATCACTGAACTCGAATCTACACGCGCCAAGAACTGACGCGCCAAACTGAAGTTTTCGGTAATGATTGAGTCGGTATGGTGTGAGCCATATTTGTTGATGTGCTCAATTGCTTCATCTAAGCCTGTAACGACTTTCACTGCCAAAATTGGGCCTAAGTATTCGGTGTACCAATCTTCCTCAGTTGCAGGAACAATCGACTCACCCAAAATGCGCTGCGTTTCAGCACAGCCACGCAGTTCAACTTTTTTCTCAGCATAAAGTTCAGCAATGCGTGGTAAAAACTCTTCAGCGACATTTTCATCGACAAGTAAGGTTTCCATGGCATTACATACGCCATAACGGTGTGTTTTGGCATTAAGCGCAATAGGTAATGCTTTTTGCAAATCAGCCTGAGCTTCCACAAAAACATGGCAGTTACCATCAAGATGTTTGATAACAGGCACACGTGCTTCATTGGTAATACGTTCAATTAAGCTTTTGCCACCACGAGGTACGATCACATCGACATATTCAGGCATAGTAATTAATTGGCCAACCGCAGCACGGTCTGGGGTATTTATCACTTGAACGGCATGCTCAGGTACACCTGCGGCAGTTAAGCCATGTTGAATCGCTGCCGCAATTGCTTGGTTAGATTCCAAAGCTTCAGAACCACCACGTAAAATAATCGCGTTACCTGATTTAAGCGCTAAAGATGCGGCTTCAAGGGTGACATTTGGGCGAGATTCGTAAATCATGCCGACAACACCTAGCGGTACGCGCATTTTGCCCAGCTGAATACCTGTCGGACGAAAGGCCATATCGGTAATTTCACCAATCGGGTCAGTGAGTGCGATTACATCTTTTAGACCTTGGAGCATGCCTTTAAAGCGTGTGGGGGTAAGTTCTAAGCGATCAAGTAGAGCGCTATCCAAGTTGTTGTTATGCGCTTTGGTCATATCCACTTGGTTAGCTGCCAAAATTGCAGTTTCACTGTTTTGTAAAGCAGTATAAATTGCTGATAAGGCATTATTTTTAGTCTGGGTAGAAGCCCCTGCGAGCACACGTGATGCTGTGCGTGCTTGCTGTCCTACCGTTTGCATGTATTGTTCAATAGACTCTTGCATAGCGGTTTGATCACTTAGAAATTTCAACTCGATATTAACAGCCTGTGACTGAACAATGAAGCACTTAAGTGCATATTCGACTGTACTTGCTGACCAGAATTAACATTTTGAAATTGTTTTTAGAACAAAAGTAGATAAGCGGCGGGGATATCAGTTGCTTGTAAAATGAACCTCTGTATAGAATGAAACAATAGCGACATTGAAGTCGTACAAATAACGATTAAAGAGCAGGACGCTAAGTCGAGCAGAGTCTCTAAATGAATTCCTGACAATAAAAATAAGGCAGGAATGGAGGAAAGGAATATGAATTCCATTATCCAAATGGATCCCACCGTACAGGAAAGTACGCATTACAGTTTTTTCGATCTGTATGACAAGCAAAGCTTTAAACAGCCTGCCAGAACGACATGGATTGATGGCTGGAAGGTCGAATATATGGCCATTGCACAACCTGAAACCATTCATCGCACCCCGATTGTTATTATTGGTGGTGCATTTCAAAACTTTAATTCCTACAAATATTGTGTCGAACAACTATTTGCGGCAGGACCTATTATTTTAATTGATTTACCCTCTATGGGCTCAAATCAGCAAATTACCAATGTCGATACTTCGGTGTCGGCAGGGACTTTAGAGTTGGGTGATCTGGCACAGATGTTAGGCGTTTGGTTGGATATCGTCGGGCTAGAAAAAGTATCCGTGATGGGGATGTCACTAGGTTCAGTGGTGGCTGCAGGACTGGCGGATCAACGTCCTGAATTGATTGACCGCATGATATTGATGGGCGTAATGCAAAAAACGCGCAAGAGCTGGCGCATGTTGCTTGAAGAATCCTTGCACTTGATGAAAGAACAGCGCATGGATGAATTTGGCCAAGCGGTGATTTTATATTTGGTCAATCATGCCAAACTTGATGTGACGCGGATGTCACCGACAGCGAAGCGTTTGTTCTTTAGACAAATGGCTGAATTCACCAATACCGAACAAGAGCGTTATGACATTAACTGTAATCGTTTGCTGCGTTTGCAAGACGTGCCGATTCCACAGTGTGATGTATTGGTGTCATGCGGGCAGTACGACAGTTTTACTTTGCCACATGAAAATGCGGGCTTTGCCTTGCAATGTCCGAATATGCAATTTGCCATGATTGCCAATGCGGATCATTTACCGCAGTTGCAACGCCGTAAGGAAACCATGAATTTGTTTGCAACTTATCTACGCGGTGAGTCTATTCAGCAGTTGGATGGGATCATTCCAATGAGCCGAGAGCAAATGCAAAATATTGAACGCCGTGGCGAAGCGCGTGTAAGTGTACAACAGCCATTCACGCATTTATCTCATCGCCATTCAGACCTCGTGGTTGACACTCAAATTATAGATTTAAATTATTTTGGGGTGTTGTTGAATGTACAGGCTGAAATGTTGGACTCCATGCACGCATATCCTCGGGATTTGGCATTACATCTAGAAGATGAAGAAGGTGAGTTTAAAATTGAATGTCTCATCTTTGACGTTGTAGATACGCAGGTTCGCGCTTTGTTTAAGCATGGTAGTTTTGAGTTGGCAGAGCGTTTATTGCGTTTTGTACAACGCCAAAAAGAAGATGTGTTGATATTAGAAGCTGTAAGTTAAAACATGAACATATAAAAAAAACAGCGCTTTAGCGCTGTTTTTTTGTTTTGGCATGAACCATCCAAACCAAATCTCCACAGTGCTGCTCTGCATCGTGAAAAGGAATCACTTGTTCTTGCTGCTGTTGTGGAAAGTATAAGGCCGGCTGAACGACGTCTACTTCTTCAAATCCTGTATGACTGAAGAACTGCTGTAATTCAGCAGGGGATTGAAAATGAAAAGTAAAAGCGCTGCGAGACATGACTTTGAGTAATTTACTACTGGCCCAAATAAAACGTGCTAAACGGTTCTTAACGGGTTCTGGATAGATGTCGGTCAGATAATGCAATTCCTGAAACGAGGCGCCATATTCGGTGATCCCTTGCAATAATTTATTCAGTAAGATTTGATCAAAATAATTAATCAGACCTTCGCTAATCACCACCAAAGGACGTTCAGGGTCAAAACTCTGAAAAATACGTTCAAAATCTTGAGTGAAAATGTCGCCAGTTAAGACCTCAGGGGCATGCGGGTCAATCTGTTTGAGTGCCTGTGTTTTGATTTTTGCCATATCTGGCAAGTCGAGTTCACGATAGTCAATTTCAGGATGCTTGGTACGAAAATTCCAACCGCGCGGGGAGAGGCCACAGGCAATTTCGAGTACTTGTAGCTGAGGGTGTTGGGCAATGAGTTGATCTAAATGTTGATCGATCATGGCATGGCGCTGTTTAAGCGTCGAACGCATGCTACCGCCCACATTTTTTTCTGCCCAGCTTTCTAAAGGATGGACTAAACGTGCTAAAAATTTGCCTTTACGTGTGGCAAAAACGGGATGCGAAATCCCCATGCTGTACCAAATATAGCCGGTGTAATGTGCAGTAAAGGAAATGTGTCGATGTTCCGATAAACTTTGTGTCATGTCGTCCTGACCTAATGTTGTTTTTATTGGCAATTTTTGTATAGCGCCGAAGCACTTATTTTGTCTTCATCATAAATCAAAAAGGAGCACCTTGTCGTGCTCCATTTTCTAGAATTTTGAAAGTCTTGGATTAGCAATATTGATTTTTAAAATCCACAATACGGTTACGCACGTTTTGCCAGTCCGCTCCGAGTTCAATGCTTTGTCCAATCTCAATTTGTGGTATTTTACCGCGCATACGTTCTAGGCGTTCTTGATTTGGGAGAGCCAAGTTTTGAATGCCATCCAGCGCAATGCATGCAGATTCACGGTTATTACATACAAGGCCCATATCACAACCTGCATTTAATGCTGCTTGGATACGAGCATCTGCGCCGCCAGCGACACAAGCGGCTTGCATGCTTAAATCATCGGAGAATAAAACGCCATCAAATTGGAGCTCTTGACGTAAGACTTTCTGAATCCAATACGGTGAAAATCCAGCAGGATTAGGATCAATATTTTCATAAATCACATGCGCAGGCATTAATGCATCAAGCTGTGGTTGCAGTTGAATAAAGCTTTGCATGTCTTTTTGATAGATTTCTTCATAACTACGATGATCAACGGCAGCAGCGATATGTGAATCTGCTTTCACCGAGCCATGGCCTGGGAAATGCTTACCTGTAGATGCCATCCCCGCACGTTTCATACCTTTTAAGAAAGCACTTGCCAGTGGAATGATGTCTTGCATATTTTTGGCAAAACCACGGTCACCAATCACATCACTGACATCATTTAGGTCCAGCACTGGTGCAAAACTAAAATCGATGCCGACCGCAAGGACTTCAGCTGCCATCAACCAGCCACATTGTTCAGCCAGTTCAACAGCTTTTTCAGGTTCAGTTAAGTAAAGTTCTCCAAACTTACCCATAGCTGGTAGGAGTGTGAAGCCTTGTTTTAAGCGTTGTACACGACCACCTTCCTGATCGACGGCAATTAAAATATCAGGACGGATTTGACGCATATGGTCGGTCAGGGCACGAACTTGTTCAGGAGATTCAATGTTGCGACCAAATAAAATCATGCCGCCAACTTGTGGTGCCTGTAATAGTTCAATATCTTCTTGGGTAAGTTCTGTGCCAGCAATGTCGAGCATTAATGCGCCAATCATATTCGGTGTCCGTGTTGGAATTTTTAAGGAAAAACAATACCTGAATTCTGCAATGATTTGCTACACTTTGTCAGCAGAGAATATGATAAAACTACACGACATAAACATATTAAGTTGTTTAAGATTTTGAATCTATTCAATTCAGGTCGAAAACCAACACGGTAATATTGGTCTTAATACCAAGGAAGTACAAATTATTTATGAAACTTCAAACATTAGCTTGTGCCGTTGCGATTGCGACAGGTGGATTCTTTTTCACTCATGTGGTGAATGACGCAATTGCTGCCAATAATACAGAAGCAGTGAGCGCGGGTACCATTCAGCCCACACAAGAGCAAGCCTTGGTCTCACGTCAGCTCGCAACATTGGTAGACCGTCAACACTATTTAAATCAGCGTTTAGATGCCAATACCTCTAATCGTATTTTAGATTTTTATATTGATAGTTTAGATGCTGAACATACGTTGTTCTTGGCATCAGATATTGAAAATTATAAAAAACGTTATGGCTCAACTTTTGGTGCAAATCTCAAAGCGGGCAATTTAACAGGGCCGTATGCGATTCATGCGCAATATCGTGAGCGCTTAAAACAGTTCTACACCTATATGTTGGAAGAGCTGAAAAAGCCACAGAATTTAAATCAACCGAATAACTACATCGAAACTGATCGTGAAAAAGCGCCATTCTTTAAATCGACAGAAGAACAGCGTGCGCATTGGAATAAAATGTTGGTCTCTCAGCTGATCAACTTAACCATCAGCAAAGAAGAAGAGAAAGCCAAACAAAAAGCGTTGAAAGATGACCCAACACTGGCAAATGGTCAAGACTTAACAGGTCCTGAAGACTTAACACCTGTACAGACTTTAATCAAGCGTTATACGCGTCAGTTAGAGCGGATTAGTCGTTTAAAAAGCGATGATGTGCTCGACAAAACTCTGAATGCCATGATGCTGACGTATGATCCGCACAGTAATTACTTTCCACCTGTAGATGCGATGGAATTGAACCGTCAAACCACGCTGCAATTGGAAGGGATTGGGGTATCGATCCGTCCTGAACGTGGTAATGAAGACTACACCAAAATCGAGACGATTGTGGAAGGTGGTCCTGCTAGCAAATCAGGACAAGTCAAGTCAGGCGATCGTATCGTTGGTGTTGCCCAAGATGGCGACAAAATGGTGGATGTGATCGGTTGGCCGAGCAATGAAATTGTCGGACTGATTCGTGGTAAACGTGGCACCAAAGTGACTCTACGTTTATTGGGTGCTGGTGCGTCCATGAATCAAGCGCGAAATGTCACAATTGTACGTGATGTGATTCAAGAAGAAGATGCAGGCGTGCGTTCACGTACCGTTGAAATTGAGCGTGATGGCAAAAAACATAAGTTCGGTGTAATTGAAATTCCATCGTTTTACTTGAACTATCGTGCACGTCGTGCGGGTACAGACTATCGCTCTGTATCAGAAGATACCAATAAAGCCTTAAAAACTTTAGATGCTCAAAATGTTGAAGGTATCATCATTGACTTGCGTAACAACCCTGGTGGCTCACTTGAAGAAGTGGCACGTATGCTTGGTCAAGTGATTAAATCAGGTCCAGTGGTGCAAATCCGTGATGGCAATGGCAATGTCAGCGTGTTTGAAGATGATGATGGGGGGGCGCAAACTTATGCAGGTCCATTGGCAGTATTGATTAACTTGGCTTCGGCGTCTGCGAGTGAAATTTATTCTGCTGCGATTCAAGACTATGAACGTGGTGTGGTGATTGGTAGCACCACAACGGGTAAAGGAACAGCGCAGGTACAACTTGACTCTTTAGCCTATGGTCAAGCAACCTTAACGCAACGTAAATTTTACCGCGTGACTGGCGGCAGTACCCAAAATAAAGGGGTCGTGCCTGATATTAAGTTGGTTGATATTTACAATGAAGAGTTTGGTGAACGTAAAGCGAAAAATGCTTTACAGTGGGATACCATTCCTACAGCACCGTTTAAACGTGAAGGCTCGATCCAAGCCTATGTTCCCGATTTGATTAAGTCATCTCAGCAACGTGTCAGCATTGATCCGCAATTTAAATATTTAGAGCAACGTACTGCGATTGCGAAAAAGACAGAAGAGCAAAAGCGTGTGGTGCTTGACTTAGCGAAGCGTAAAGCCGAGCTGTTGGCACTAGAGCAAAAGTCTTTGGATGCTGAAAATCAGCGTCGTAAAGTGGTGGGTCAAAAACCTTATGCCAACTGGGAAAGCTACCAAGCGTCTATGGATGCATTGGTGGAGGCACGTGCAAAAATGAAGGCAAACCAACGTCCAGCACTGCCTGAAGAAGAAGTCTTTGTGACGGAAGCAGCAAACGTGCTAATGGACTATGCCAAATTACAAGGCAAAACGCATACAACAACAGCCAAAAAGTAAGTAATTCATCCATAAATAACATTGAGATGATTGCTTGAGTTTTTGACGGAAAAGATGAATTTACCCATTGAAAAATAGCGAGCTACAGCTCGCTATTTTTTTTGTGAGTAGGGCGGTGTTCGATTTAAATCTAGAAAGCAATCTATAAATGATTCTAACTTATTCATTTTATTATGATTAGAAACTGTTCTAAAATAATAAACACCTGATGCAATTTTTATCAAAAGTTTAAGTTTTAGTGAACTTCATCAAGCTTTATTTTTTTAAATTAATCAGTTGCTTAAAATCTTGAAAGAAAGACTTGACCATTACTGTAGACTAATAGATTCTAAGAGAAAATAAGTAAGTAATTGAAAATGTAACAAGTTAAAGGGAAGAGATAGATTGGGTAATTCGGTTAAAGAAAGTGCCACGATAACCTAAGCGGAACGCTTGATATGACCCATATTCATTATGATTACAATCTGGTCGTTGGTTCAATCGTAGTTGCATTATTAAGTTGTTACTTAGCTGTTTCACTCGAACAAATGTTGTTCCGTGGAACACGACCAAGATATGAAAATGTCATTTTATTATTCAGCGGTGCAATTTTAGGTGCTGCGATTTGGTGCATGCATTTTGTAGGCATGATGGCCAGCCATTTACCTTCAAATCATAGTTTTGATACCAGTCTTACTCTGACATCCTATTTTATTGCCTTTGTCGCGTCCACTTTTGCCGTGTGGTTAACCACACGACTGACGCTACCATTTCCTCGTTTAATTTTAGGCTCAGTTTTAATGGGGCTAGGCATTTCCGGAATGCATTACACGGGGATGCTGAGTTTAGACGTTCAGGGTTATGAGCAACGATACGAACCTTTAATTGTTATCTGTTCAATTTTAGTTGCGATCTGTGGTTCGTGTTTGGCATTTTGGCTGACATTTAAAAATAAGTATTCGTCTAAACGTAACATCATGAATGCCTTTGTTGCGGTCATGCTGACTTTTAGCATTGTCGCTATGCATTATATTGGTATGGCAGCTGTTGATTTTGTACCGCTAAACTCGATGGATGTATTGGTTGCGGCTCAAATTAACCATAATTTATTGCTATTTATTGTCTTATTTGTCACCAGTTTATTGTTGATGGCGGCCTTTAGCGTTGCAGTACTTGAGCAACGTTTAGAACATCGCAGTTTGCAATTGATGCGCGCAAATCGAGAACTGGCTAATCAAGCGGTACAGGACAATTTGACCCGTTTACCTAATCGACTATTTTTGGCTGAATATGCACATTTTCTATTTACAGAGCATCGCTTAAGACAAGATAAAATTGCTTTTATTTATATTGATATCGACCGTTTTAAAGCGGTCAATGATGTGTTTGGACACCATGTGGGTGATCAACTACTGATTCAAATTGCTACGCGTATTCACCGTTTAATTAATGATAAAGCCAAATTGCTACGAATCGGTGGCGATGAATTTCTGATTGTACTTGAGTCGGCAAGCAATGACTCTGCCACAGCAATGTCTGAAAAAATATTGGAATTGATGCAAGAAAGCTTTTTGATTGCAGGTAAGGAAATCAATATTTCAGGCAGTATTGGTATTGCGATGTACCCAGAACATGGTGCGAACTTACAAGATCTGCTGATCAATGCAGACACTGCAATGCTGAGTTCGAAGTATCAGGGGCGTAATACCTATTCATTTTTTAATTATACTGCCGACCAATTTGAAGAAAAAAGTCAGACGAAACTGATCAATGATTTATATAAAGCGGTAGAAGAACAGCAATTTATTTTATTTTATCAGCCAAAATTTAATGCCGTTGATCGTGAAATTTGTGGGGTTGAGGCCTTAATTCGTTGGAATCATCCAACTCTAGGTATGCTGACGCCAAATAAGTTTATCAATGGTGCAGAAAAAACTGGACTGATTATTGCCATGGGCTATTGGGCGCTTGAAGAAGCCTGTAAGCAAATTCAGCACTGGGAAAAGCTGAATATGCCGCTGTATCCGATTGCGGTCAATTTATCAGCGATTCAGTTTGAACATAAACATTTATTTAGTACCTTAGAGTCGCTTTTTGCACGGTATGAAATTAACCCGTCACATTTAATTATTGAAATTACCGAGTCAACTGCGATGCATCATATCGATGCCAGTATCGTAACTTTTGAACATTTGAGAAAGATGGGGATTAAAGTTGCGATTGATGACTTTGGAACGGGACATTCAAGTTTCTTATATTTAAAAGAACTGCCTGTAGATGAGTTGAAAATTGACCGTGAATTTATCCGCAATTTGAGCGTCGGTTCTAAAGAAGAAATTATTTTAGAAAGTATTATTCACTTGGCAATTCGACTGGGTTTAACGGTCACTGCAGAAGGTGTAGAGACAGAACAACAAGCAGAAATTTTAAAACGTTTAGGTTGCCAGCAGTTGCAGGGATATTTGTTAGGAATGCCGATGCCAGTGGCACAGCTTGAAGAAAGCATGAAAATGAAAGTTGAATAAAGTCCTCGTAGTCTGATCGCATTGCCAATGAGTGAGAAAAAAAAAGACAGAGAAATGCGTTATATCGTCGATAAAAACAGGTCGTCATCCAATGTAAAACATCAAGACACACCACGCTAAGATTTTGACTCAACCCAATGTGGTTGATTATTTTTAATGGTCAATCTGATACAATATCGCCAATTTTCCATATTGATCAGATCTGATCTTTTGCACTGCGAGTTTTGCAGTAGGTGTCTTTCATGAGTTTTAAAGAAGAATTAGCGACACAGGTCGCTCAGCGACGTACTTTCGCTATTATTTCCCACCCCGATGCCGGTAAAACCACAATGACAGAAAAACTGTTGTTATGGGGACAGGCGATTCAGGTTGCAGGTATGGTAAAAAGCCGTAAATCTGATCGTGCGGCAACGTCTGACTGGATGGAAATGGAAAAAGAACGTGGTATTTCGATCACCACTTCTGTTATGCAGTTCCCGTTTAAAGACAAGATGATTAACTTGCTCGACACCCCAGGGCATGAAGACTTTTCTGAAGATACCTACCGTACATTAACCGCTGTTGACTCTGCGCTTATGGTGATTGATGGTGCAAAAGGTGTCGAAGACCGTACGATCAAATTGATGGAAGTGTGTCGTATGCGCGACACGCCGATTATTTCATTCGTCAACAAAATGGACCGTGAAATTCGTGAGCCATTAGAACTGCTTGATGAAATCGAAAACGTTTTAAAAATTAAATGTGTTCCGATTACTTGGCCACTGGGCACAGGTCGTGACTTTGCCGGTGTATTTAACCTACTCGAAGAAAAATTCTACGTTTATAAGGCAGGTTTCGGTTCAACTATTACGGATATTGAAGTCCGTGATGGCTATGACTATGCAGATTTGCGTGAAAAAGTCGGCGAACTCGCTTGGGCTGCATTTGAAGAATCATTGGAATTGGTTCAAATGGCCAATGAACCTTTAGACCGTGATGAATTTTTGGCAGGTCGCCAAACGCCAGTCTTGTTTGGAACGGCACTCGGTAACTTTGGTGTGGACCATGTGTTGGATGCATTTAGTCAATATGCACCTGAACCTAAAGCACATCCGACGCAAGACCGTAAAGTTGAAGCGACTGAAGAAGGCTTCACAGGTTTCGTCTTTAAAATTCAAGCCAATATGGATCCAAAACACCGTGACCGTATTGCATTCATGCGTATCTGTTCAGGTAAGTATGAAAAAGGCTTGAAAATGAAACATGTGCGTCTAGGTAAAGATGTGCGTATTAGTGATGCTTTAACGTTCCTTGCTGGTGACCGTCAGCACCTTGAAGAAGCATGGCCGGGCGACATTATCGGTTTGCATAACCATGGTACGATTCAAATCGGTGATACTTTCACTTCGGGTGAAGATTTACATTTTACCGGTATTCCTCACTTCGCCCCTGAAATGTTCCGTCGCGTGCGTTTAAAAGATCCTTTGAAGTCAAAACAGCTACAAAAAGGCTTAAAAGAACTTTCAGAAGAAGGGGCGACTCAGGTCTTTATGCCGCAAAACAGTAATGACTTAATCGTGGGTGCTGTGGGTGTGCTTCAGTTTGAAGTTGTGGCTTATCGTCTGAAAGAAGAATACAAAGTTGATTGTATTTACGAGCCTGTAAGTATCAATACCGTACGTTGGGTATCGTGTGATGACGAGAAAAAATTCAACGAATTTAAGAAAAAAGCACACGACCAATTGTCTGTCGATGGCGGTGGTCATTTAACTTATCTTGCACCAAGTCGTGTGAATTTACAGTTAATGCAAGAACGTTATCCGGATATCGTGTTCAGCAATACACGTGAACACTAAGTTGTTCTTTTACAGAAATAAAACAGCTTCTTCGTGAAGCTGTTTTATTTTGTGGTAGAGTTTTTAAATCCATACATTACGCAATCATTTGGTCGTTTAGGACATCATGAAAATATTCAAGGATGCTACAGTTTTTGCACTTTTGGGGAGTGTTTTGCTGCTCAGTGCATGTGATTCAGGAAAAGAAAACAAAGCGACAAAGCCGGCCGATGATGGCGCTTCTGAAGCGGTCGTGATCAATCCAGATGTTTTGCCCTATTTAAATATCCAAGAGCAAGCAGCAAAAATTGCCAAACCGTTTTGTGAAAATAAAAGTTGTATTGATTTAGAGATACAAACCATTCAGACCGTAGATACATGGTTGAATGGCTGGATTGAAAAAAATCAGGCCAGCGTCGTACAAGATCAGATTGCATTAAAGCAAAATATGAATCTCCAACAAGCCGTCGATGCGTATGTGAAAAAATCAGATGCTTGGCAGGCAGAGTTTAAAACCAATAAAGCCTATGAATTGGCCATGTACACACGAGTTCCATATCAACGGAATCAATATGTGTTGCTGCAAATCGGTGTTGATACCAAACAGGAAAATATCACGGTCAAAGAGCGTTATTATTTTTTTGTGGCAGACCGCCGTGCGAAAAAGAATCTTAAACCTTTAGATATTATTGATGCAAAGCAACAGCAAAATATGGATGCTATTGTGCAGCAAGCCTATAGCAAATGGTTAGATGAACAAGAGGTAGATGTCAAAAAATCGGCACCGAAAAAACTCTATTGGGGCCAAGCAGATTGGTTCTTTGATCAAGAAGGTGTCGGTTTGCATTACCGTACTGATGAAATTGTCAAAGATGGTAAACAACTGGATATTTATCTCAGCAAAGCACAAACACAACAAGTATTGAAAGCTGACGTTTATCAGCATATGTTCTAAACAACGAAAGTATTTAATTTGATAAGATATTTACCAAAATAAATATCAATTATTCAAAATGAAAGGTTGAAGCAATGGTGCAAAAAAATAAAATTTGGGCAAGCTCAATATTGGCAGTTTCTGTTGCATTCACGGCGTGTCAGCCACAACAAGCTGAACCTGAAAAAAAGCCAGATCAAGCAAAAACTGAACAGCCAGATTTGAGTGCAAAACTGATTGGTGATGCGGAAAAATTACAACTGAATTTACCTGAATGTGATGGCGGGGTCTGTCCTGAAATTTCAGTTGAACGCTTAAACAGTAATCAAGCCTTTATTGATGACTTTATTGATGCGGAAATTCTAAAACAGTTAGGTGAAATTCTATCTGTATCGCCTTTAGAAGATAAAACGCTGAGTACTGATGCTCCCGCTGCAAGTGAAGTTCCTGCAGCGTCTGAAGCAAAATCTGCTTTGGCAAAGGTTGAAACGCCCAAATTAAAATTGGAAAAAGCCACGCAGCCTTACATGCAAGCGTTCTTAAATTTAGATAAAGAATTGAAATCTTTAAGTGCCAATCAGCAAATCAGTTTGATGATTAAACCTAAAATATTAAATGCTGAAAAACCCTTGGCAACAGTGGTTTTAAATACCAGTTCATATTTAGGTGGAGCGCATGGTTCTTCTGCACAGCAATATTATAACTTCGATTTAAGCACTCAAAAATTGGTGCAGCTCAACGACATATTATTGCCAAATCAACGTGCTGAGCTTGAAAAGCGGGGCTATGAAGTATTTAAAACTTGGGTGAAAGATGCCAAGTTGGCAGACAATATTCAAGAATACGAACAGATTTGGAAATTTAAACTGTCTGATAATTTTTATCTGAGTAAGCAAGGTTTAATTTTGCAATATGCCGAATATGAAATTGGGCCGTATGTGGTGGGTTTACCACGTTTGACCATTCCTTATGATCAATTGCAAAGTGTATTGAAAAAGCAATATCTACCTCCAGTTGAAGCTGCTGAAGCCTCAGCCGCAAAAGCAAATTAATTAGTTCAATGACTTACTCACTGTTTGATACGCATACGCATTTTGATGTTCCCGATTTTGACGCTGATCGGGAACAGTTGGCGTATGCTGCCAAACAAGCGGGTGTCGATGCTTTGGTATTAATTGGTTTTGTACAGTCACGTTTTCACAATTTGCTGCAAACCCAAGAGTTTTTAGCTCGTTTATCCAATGCTCCCAAAAGCTATTTAGCCCCCGGCTTACATCCGTTTTATATTGAGCAACATCGTGCAGAACATTTGCTCGACGTGGAACAGATGCTAAAGCAGCATGATTGTGTTGCTGTCGGTGAGATAGGTTTAGATACTTTTTTGAAACAGCATAAACAGCCTGAACTTTTTCAAAAGCAGCAGCAGTATTTTTCCGCACAACTTGAATTAGCACAGCAGTTTGATAAACCAATATTGCTGCATATTCGTAAATCCCATGCGGAGGTGCTTTCGATGTTGAAAAAGCATCAATTTAAGCTCGGTGGTATTGCACATGCATTTAGTGGTGGTGTTGAAGAAGCGAAGGCATTTACCAAGCTAGGTTTTAAAATTGGTGTAACAGGGCAAATCACCAATCCCAATGCAAAAAAATTACATCAAGTGGTTCAGACTTTGGGTTTAGATCATTTGGTCTTAGAAACCGACTGTCCCGATATGACACCCTTATGTTGTCAGCATTCGACGGAAGGGCGTACCCGCAATACGCCGGTCAATTTGCCCTATGTCTTGCAGGGGCTAGCTCAGAGCTTAAACCGTACTGAATCTGAGATTGCACAGATCTTATGGAGTAATTCATTACAAGCATTGCATCTGGACGCTTAAGGGCCAATAAATATTGATGCTGCTTGATTCAATCTAGTTTCATTCGCATCGTGCATGCAATGATGGTTTTCTAAAAAAAGGCGCATTATGCAATTTCTAAAATGCTTTAGACTTGGCATTATGCTGTTAAATTATTTTGAGTGAGTTTCACATGGCACAAGGACTATTGGCTGGCAAACGCTTTTTAATCGCGGGTATTGCAAGTAAGTTATCAATCGCATTTGGTATTGCGCAAGCTTTACATCGCGAAGGTGCAGAACTGGCTTTTACATATCCAAACGAAAAATTAAAAAAACGTGTAGATGATTTTGCTGAACAATTTGGTTCAACTTTAGTTTTCCCATGTGATGTAGCAGTCGACGCTGAAATTGATACCGCTTTTGCTGAACTTGCTAAACATTGGGATGGTCTAGATGGTGTTGTGCATTCAATTGGTTTTGCACCGGCACATACTTTAGATGGCGATTTCACTGATATTACCGACCGTGAAGGTTTTAAAATTGCTCACGACATCAGCGCATATAGCTTTATTGCGATGGCTCGTGCGGCAAAACCTTTATTGGCTGCACGTCAAGGTTGCTTATTGACGCTGACTTACCAAGGTTCTGAACGCGTAATGCCAAACTATAACGTTATGGGTATGGCAAAAGCGTCACTAGAAGCAGGCGTACGTTATTTGGCAACAAGTCTTGGTGCTGAAGGTATTCGTGTAAATGCGATTTCAGCAGGTCCGATTCGTACCTTAGCGGCTTCAGGGATTAAATCTTTCCGTAAAATGTTAGATCTAAATGAAAAAGTTGCACCGCTTAAACGCAATGTCACCATTGAAGATGTCGGTAATGCAGCATTGTTCCTTTGCTCACCTTGGGCAAATGGTATTACAGGTGAAATTTTGTATGTTGATGCTGGCTTTAATACTGTAGGTATGAGCGCTGATCTAATGGCAGATGCTGAGTAATTTGCTCCTCCCTTTTTAAAAGGGAGGGTGGGAGGGATTTTGTTAAGTAGAAGTAAATCCCCCTCATTCCCCCTTTTAGTAAAGGGGGAAGCTAAAAGGCAATAAAAAAGACCGCTAAAAGCGGTCTTTTTTATATCTGAGATCAAGTAATTAAGCTTGGCCTTCAGCAGCAGTTTGCGCACGTTGCAAATTCGCTTCGAATTCAGCATCGAAGTTAATTGGTGTAAGCAATAATTGTGGGAAGCTGCCTTTAGTAACCATATCGTTCACTGCTTCACGTAGGAATGGGAACAAGATATTTGGGCAGTAAGCACCAAGAATGTAAGGAAGACGTTCTTCTTCAACGCTATCGATCAGGAAGATACCTGCTTGAGTAACGTCAACGATAAATGCAGTGTCACCCGCATTGTTCGCTTGAACGACAACTTTCAGTGAAACTTCGAAGTGTGTTGGATCAACTTTTTCTGCAGAAGAAGAAAGATTGATATTTAGTTCAGGCTGCCATTCTTTAGTAAATACTTGAGCCCCAGGTACTTCGAAAGAAATATCTTTAGTATAAATACGCTCTAATGCCAATTGTGGTTGAGCTTGTTGTTCTTCACTCATTGTTTATTCCTTAATATGAGGTGACGATTTATGTTTAAAATTAAGATAGCATGCCGTCGAGTTTGCCTTCACGCTCTAAAGCATAAAGTTGGTCAAAACCGCCAATAAACTGATCATTAATAAAAATTTGAGGAACGGTACGGTGGTTGGTGCGTTGCATCAATTCAACACGTACTTCAGGCGCTTCATTTGATAAATTAATTTCTTTATAAGCCACGCCTTTACGCTCTAGGAGCTGTTTTGCACGAATGCAGTAAGGACATACAGTTGTTGAATAAATCGTAACTTCAGCCATGTTAATCTCCTAAGAAGCGCTTATTTGCTTTTAACTAGAGGTAAGCCTTGAGCTTTCCAGTTGCTAATGCCGCCGTCTAAACGGTATGCATCTGCATGACCGACTTGTTGCAATGCAGAACCTGCCACTTGACCAAGGTTACATACAAAAACCAACGGGCGATCAGAAGTTTTTAACTCTTCAATGTGTTTTGTAATTTGGCTATATGGAATATTACGGCTACCGCTAATATGACCTTCGCGGAAGTCTTTCGCATCACGTAAATCAATCAATTGAGCATTTTTAGCTTTAACTAAAATCCCTAAAGATTGAGGTGAAATTTTGCGACCATTACGCTGGCCTTCAAGAATAAAGAACAGCACGACCAATACAGCCAGCGTTCCAAATAAGAAGGGGTGATTCCCCATAAATTCGAACCAACGTTCCACAATTCACCTAACTACAATTTTAAATTGCCAAGAGTATAGCCCATAAATATGGTGATCAAAATCACCCCTTCAAGGGCATGAACAGAATAAAAATTAATTTTTTTGCTGCGCTTCCGTGATTTCGTCGATCAGACGTAAATAACTGTCTAATCGGCGCGGTAAAATTTCGCCATTTTGAACCGCCATTCTAAGCGCACATTGCTTTTCATGTTTATGCGTACAGTTACGGAACTGGCAATAGCCCAAATGTGACTCGATCTCAGGGAAACCTTGTTGAACTTTTTCCAATTCTATGTGCCATAAACCAAATTCACGGATTCCTGGTGAATCAATCAATGCAGAACCTTCACCAAACGCAATTAAGCGCGTAGAGGTGGTGGTGTGCTGACCGAGAGCGGAGTTTTCCGAAATAATATTGGTTTTTTGCGCAGCATCCGGAACAATGGCATTAATTAAAGTACTCTTACCAACCCCAGACTGACCTACAAATGCGACAGTTTCACCAGAAAGTCGAGCAGAAAGTGTGCTTAAGTCACCATCGGATTGGGTTTGCATGACCTCATAGCCCAAGTCACGATATTCTTGTAATAGCGTTAAGATCGGATCGTTGTCTTTAAGCAAGTCGGATTTATTTAAGACCAATAATGCTGGAATATCGGCATCTGCACAGGCCACTAAATAGCGGTCAATCAGGCCTGGCGCTGGTTCAGGAAGTGGTGCAAATACAATCACAATCAGGCTGACATTGGCTGCGACAGGTTTCACTTTGTGATAACGGTCAGGGCGTGTCAGTAAAGATTGGCGTGGATGAATCGCGGTAATAATCCCTAAACCTGTAATCGGGTCAGCTTGCCATTTGACACGGTCACCCGTCACCAATAATTCGAGATTGGTACGGGTATGGCAGCGCCAAACACTGCCTAATTCGATGGGTTTCCAATGGGGTTCAGGTTCACCTGCTTGCACAATGGGTTTTTCAGGATGTTGGTCGGGTGTAGACAGCGCTTGAACTTCAAGTTGACGACCATAATGTTGGACGACCAAGCCTTCCAAATCTGCAGAAGTATCGATTTCTTCCTGACGAGATTTATGTTGCTTCTGAATGCGACGTTGCTGCTGTTCAGTCAGTCGGCGCTTACGAATTAAAGCCATTCATATCCTAAAAAACCATGAAAACTAGATGGCAAAAATAGCATGAAAGCAGGGTCTATTTACAGCGCAAGCCCAATAAATTTGCTACTATGTTCATTTTTACAGCCTAATAAGATTGCACATTTATGAGCAGCACACCTGATACACGCCTGATTTGGATTGACCTTGAAATGACAGGTTTAGATACAGATAACGACCAGATTATTGAAGTTGCAACAATTGTGACGGATGATAATTTAAATATTCTGGCGGAAGGGCCTGTGCTTGCGGTACATCAGTCTGATCGTGTGCTCAATGCAATGGATGAGTGGAACACTCGCCAACATGGTCAATCAGGTCTGATCGAACGTGTACGTCGTAGTAAATTGACAGCACAAGATGCTGAACAGCAAACTTTAGAATTTTTGAAAAAATGGGTGAATCCAAAATCATCACCGATGTGCGGTAACTCAATTTGCCAAGATCGTCGTTTCTTGCATCGTTTGATGCCTGAAATGGAACAATACTTCCACTACCGTAATCTCGATGTATCATCAGTGAAAGAATTGGCGAAACGCTGGCGCCCAGAGATCATGGGGGGCTTGAAGAAAAATGCCTCGCATTTAGCAATGGATGATATCCGTGACTCGATTGCAGAGCTTAAATACTACCGTGAATATTTCTTTATTATGAATAAAGACTAAGGTTGTAAGATCGAAAAAGAGGCGAAAGCCTCTTTTTTTTATCTGAGATATTTTCTCTATCTTTGATAGATGTTGGCTTGATGAATCTCGAGAAAATTTGCAGGCTGAGCCAAATCTGTAAAGCCAAATTGACGATATAAACCATGTGCATCTGCCGTTGCAAGCAACATGCGTCTTAGATCTGAGGAGCCACATTTTTCAAATAAAGTACTCACAATTAACTTTGAATAGCCTTTGCCTCGATGCTCATCGGCGACATAAATATCGGCTAAATAAGCAAAAGTTGCATAATCCGTAATAGCACGACCAAAACCGATGAGTTCATCATCGAGAAGTAAGGCAACGGCCAAAGAGTTTTCAATCGCTTTTTTCACCACATGTTTTGGAATATCTTTTGACCAATAGGTATGGCTTAAAAAGCGATGCACGGTGTCTAAATCCATCTCATTTTTGTCATCGGTAATTTTTAAATTATTTGGCAGAGGATGGATGTTCATGGCAATACACACTTGATTTTTTGATCTATGGTTATATTTTTAAAGCAGATCTCCGTTCGCTGTAAATGTTTATTTTGATGGATTTAGACCTGATGCGAATGCCTCTCTGTTGTGCTGTCTGCTGAATTGCGTTTTATCAAAGAAAATAAGTAGCGAATTTGCTAAAATAGCGGCTGATTTAACACTGCCTCCTAACCTATGACTGAACTGCTCCAAGATGATGAATATGACCGCCGTTTTGCTGGCGTAGCCAAAATATATAGTGATGAAAGTTTTCATCATTATGAAAAAAGTCATGTCATGGTGATTGGGATCGGTGGAGTAGGCTCTTGGGCGGTCGAAGCTTTAGCGCGTACAGGTATTGGTGAGCTAACCTTGGTCGATATGGATGTCGTTGCTGCATCGAATATTAATCGACAATTGCCTGCCATGAGCACGACATTGGGACATGAAAAAATTGAAGTGATGGCAGAGCGCTGCCGTGCGATCAATCCCCGAATCAAAATAAATTTGATTGATGATTATCTCACACCCGAAAATGTCAAAGAAATTTTGGCAGGTGCTCCTGACCTAATTTTAGATTGTATTGATGATGTGAAGGCCAAATTTGCCTTAATGCTACATTGCCGTTTTAATAAAATTCCGTTGATCGTTTCCGGTGGAGCAGGGGGTAAACTTGATCCGCTGAAAATCCGAGTCGCAGATTTATCAAGAACAGAGCAAGACCCAATGTTAGCCAAATTGCGCACACAATTACGCGGCAAAGGCATTTGTAAAAAGCCGAAAGAAAAGTTTGGGATTACCTGTGTTTATTCGATTGATAATCCATTTTCCAGTGCTGATGTTTGTCCAAGTGCGGGCTTACGTTGTGGTGGATATGGTTCAGCAGTAGTGGTGACGTCCAGCTTTGCGATGGTGGCTGTGTCAGAGGTGCTCAAAAAACTTGATGCAAAACGAGCAAAAGCATGACAGCTATCTCATTTTGAAAAAAAATAAAGCACCAAATTCGGTGCTTTTTTTGTATATAGAATTAAAATCAGACACAATGTTGGAATAATTAAAATATTGATTTTTTGGGGCGAGTATGTGGTTTTTACTGATACTAATTTTGGGGATGGGAGCACTTGCGTTTTGGATGTGGAAAAGACCCGATCCAGTGAAACGCGATCAGGCTAAAGCGGTTGGGCATGACTTGTGGATAGACCAATTAGATGCACAGCTGAAATTTGCAGAACGTTTAATGCTTGATGCACCAACCGACTATGCGCGTGCCTATGAGTTGTATCAAAATTTGGCCAAACAGCATGAAATTCCACAGGCCTATGTCGCAATGGGGCAGATGCATTTACAAGGTTTAGGCCGAGAAGTCAGTGTGGAAAATGCGTTGGCTTTATTGGAAAAAGCCAATAGTTTAGGTAGTGATGATGCTGCATATGTGTTGGGGCAAGTTGAAGAAGGTATCTATGGCGGTGTACCCAATCTTGAAAAAGCGCAGTATTGGTATCGACATGCGATTTCACGAGGTCATTTGGATGCACAATATCGACTCGCCGAACTAAACCCAGAAGATCAGACACATGCCGAGCAGCAACATTTAGATTTGTTGCAAAAAAATGCGGACAATGGACATGCCAATTCACAGTATCAATTGGCACAGCGCTATTTAAATCAAGCCACGCCAAATATTGCTTTGGGATTGGAATATTTACTGAAAGCTGCCCAACAAGACCATATGGCGGCTATGCAGCAATTGCAGCAATTCTATGCACAAGGAAAGTATCTTGCGCAAAATGATGAAAAGTCATTGCAATATTTAAAGCGAGGATTGCTACTCGGGCACCAGCAGCAGTTGTATGAATATTATCAAGCAGTATTGATGGGTAAAATCGACGTCGATCAGCGTCAGCGGGTTTATCATGATCTTTTGCAGCAGGCCAAAGAGCACAAAGTTGCTGCAGCCAGCCGATTATTAGGCATTGCACATTTTCATGGTTGGTACTTGGACAAGCAGGAAACTTTAGGTTTTCGCTTTCTGACCGAAGCTGCTCAACTTAAAGATGCTGATGCAATTAGTCTTATTGCAGCGCTGTATTTTGAAAAGTATTTGGTTAATGATGATCCGCAAAAAGCATTTGAGTTATATCAAACAGCGTATCAATTCAAACCATTATTCATTAACCAAGTCGGTTTGGCACTATGCTACCTACATGGGGGCGGTGTTGAGCGAAATATCAAGCAAGCGCAGCAACTTTTAGTTGAAGCGGCTAGGCATTTAAATGATATGTCCATTGCTTGTGTCGCGGATCAAAACTATGTGATTGGACGTTTTTATGCATTGCCAGAATATCCATTAGCACATCGTGATCAGTGTCTGAGTTATCTGGAAAAAGCCGCGGAACAAGGTTCGCAGGATGCTGCTTGGTATCTCTACCGTTTAGCCGTGGACAATATCTTGCCTGATCTCTCATTTGATGATGCTCAAACACAGCGAGCATTGTTGAGAGCGGCGAAATTAGGTCATCCTGATGCACTTACGCAACTGGGTCTGGTTAACTTAAAAGGACAATGGGGAGCACAAGATTTCCAACAAGCATCGCAGTATTTTTCGCAAGCGGCGGCATTGGGAAATGTGACTGCCTTGTACCAGCTTGGTGAAATGTCAGAACATGGTTTAGGTGTACAGCAAGATTTATCCCAAGCGCATAGCTATTATGTACAAGCGGCTCAGGGGATGAATGCTGCGGCGTTAACGCGATTGGGCTATTTATATATTCATGGCATGGGCGTAGAGCGTGATCTTAAAATTGCACAGCAATATTTGGAAAAAGCAGCCTTGCAAGGCTATGTCGAAGCACAAGAACAATTGGAGAATATTCACGCATTTTTAAATGCCAATTAATCGTGATGCAAGGCAGTAAGGTGGTATTAAGAGACCTAAAGTTTAGTTTGATGGTCTCTATATTTTTTTAATGCAGAAATAAATAGAGTAAAAATAACATAAAGAATTGATGTAGAAATTTGAATTTTTACTTACATAAAACCCAAAAAAGCAGGCAGATTATGCCTAGAAAAATATGAGTTTTTTTGATTAAATACCCCGCATATTTTATAAAAATCTGATTTTAGATAATAACGATGCTGAACAATATTTATTCTGCACTTGAGAAATTGGGCATTAGTCCACAAAAACGTGCCTTGCATATTCAATTTTCCAATACCACGCTGAATGAACAAGTATTCTTGCAACGTATTGATGGGGAACATGCCTTAAGTGAAGGTTTGAATGTTCAGCTCATCTGTCTCTCAACTTCTGCCACGCTCGAACTGAAACAATTTATTGGTACGCAAGTCGCAATCGATCAGGTAACCGATGCGGGTCAACTTTTTCGTATTACCGGGATCATTACAGAAGCATTTCAAGGCCAAAGTGATGGTGCATTAACGCTATATAAGTTGACCTTAGAAGATGCAACGGCATTGTGGCATAAGCGTCGTAATAGCCGTGTGTTTATGAATAAATCGGTCAAAGATGTAGTCGAGATTATTTTTAAAGAATGGCAAAAAAAGAGCCCACTTTTTGCAGCGAGCTTAAGTTTGGACTTAAGTGGCTTAAAAAAAGAGTATGACGTTCGACCATTCATGATGCAAAGTAATGAAACCGACTATGATTTTATTACGCGCTTACTACGCAGTGAAGGCATTCATTGGTTGGTTGATGAAACTCAATCTTTTGTAACATCGTCTGCGGCACCCATCGCAGCCCAAAAGCTACGTTTGATTGATGATAATAGTCAATATCAAGCTTTGGAGCGACGTAATATCCGTTTTCATCGCAGTAGTGCGACTGAAAAAAATGACAGTATGACCAGTTTTATCGGTCAGCGCAGTCTGCAGCCGACGTCGGTACATGTGCAGCGGTGGCAGGCGGATGTGCTTGAACAGGACGAGGGGGGTGGTGCAGTACAAAGCAAGCACCTACATAGTCAAAATCAAGATAATGCGAGCTTAAGCTTAGAGCAGGTATGGCATGTGAGCCCTGCATGGATACAAGATCTGAATGGTGAAGATGCTGCAACTGCCTCTAATAGTGCTCAAGTTGAACGTCTCAATCAAAATTTTAGTGATTATTATGCGGCTCAAGCCAAACAATTTATTGCTAAAAGTACCGTGCGTGATACACAAGTTGGTTATTGGTTCAAATTGGATGAGCATCCAGAGATTGACCAGCATCGTGGTGCCGATCAAGAATTTTTGATTTTATCTAAGTCTTTTTATAACCAAAATAATTTACCCAAAGATTTATCCGATCAAGTTACACAGTTAATCCATCAAAGTCAGTGGCAAGTCAAACAAAGCGATGCGGATGAACGCCAAGCCAATACCTTGGCTTTACAACGTCGAAATATTACGACCATCCCTGAATTTAATCCACTTACACATCGACCAGTAACACATCCACAGCGTGCTAAAGTTGTGGGTCCTGCTGGTGAAGAAATCCATGTTGATGAATGGGGACGGATAAAAGTCCGTTTCCTATTTACCCGTTCTGATGATCATAGCCATGATGGCGGTGCAGGTGCGAATAATAATGACACAGACTCGGCTTGGGTTGATGTACTGACGCCTTGGGCCGGCGAAGGTTATGGCGCACGCTTCTTACCTCGAGTTGGTGAAATAGTCGTCGTTGATTTCTTTGATGGCAACATTGACCGACCTTTTGTTGTTGGTCGTATTCATGAAGCGCAGCGTAGTCCCACTAAATTTGACAATAAAGGACAATTACCCGATACCAAAAAACTTGCGGGAATTCGTTCCAAAGAAGTGGCGGGAGAGGGATTTGGTCAATTACGCTTTGATGATACCACGGGGCAAATTAGTACGCAGTTGCAAAGTAGCCATGGTGCAACACAACTGAATTTAGGGCATTTAAGTCATCCTAAAGAAAAGGCTGAGAGTGAAAGTCGGGGTGAAGGTTTTGAGCTGAGGACGGATCAATGGGGGGCAGTTCGAGCTGGACAAGGTTTGTTGGTGTCGACACATCAGCAAGCACAGGCAGGTGGGGTACATTTAGCGACCCATGAAGCCCATACTCAAATCGAAAGCGCATTGAATAATGCTAAAGGGCTGAGTGATGTAGCGAAAAACCAACAGACCGACCCGCTTGAAGTGTTGGAGAGTCTTCAAGCCTTTATTGAGGTGTTAAGTCAGGATGATCAGCAAAAAGCTGCTGAGTTTAAATCGGCCATTATGGTCTTGGCCTCCCCCAATTCGATTGCTTTAAGCAGTAATGAAGATATACATGTATCTGCAAATGGTCAGATCAGCCAAACTGCAGGCGAGAGTTTGAACATTTCTACGCAAAAATCTTTAATAGGTCATGCAAGTAAAAAAATCAGTTTATTTGCAGCACAAGATGGTTTACGTGCATTTGCTGGGAAAGGGAAAGTTGAAATTCAGGCACAAGGTGATGGACTCGATCTAATTGCACGTAAGGGTATTCAGGTTATTTCAACCGAAGATACGATTTATATCACCAGTCCCAAGGAAATAAATTTAACTGCGGGTGGTTCGCAGATCAAACTAAATGGTTCGGGTGTATTTCCAACCACAAGTGGAAAATTTGAGGCGAAAGCGGGACAGCATAAGTTTACTTCGCCGACATCAGTAAATCCACCAGCTTTAAATTTACCAGATTGCTCAGCGAAGCAAGGTCAAGCTGCAGAGTTGGGTTCTGCCAAGGTGATTTTATGAGTAGTTTTTATTTGGTCAATGAAATTAAAAATTACTCTACAGATAAAATCTTTGAAGATATGAGTGCTCTTCTTGATCGAACTGGTCGATTATTGGTTTTACTTGATGAAACTTTAGAGGCTGATAGCTTTAGTGAGTTAAAAAGCTGTTTAAAAGAAGAGAATATCATTTATTTGCCTTTAGCTCAGGGCAATAAGCCAAAGAATACTAACTTATTTTTTTTGGAAATAAAAAAGAAAGACGTACTAGAGAAAGTTGGGAAAGAAATCGCTAAAAAAATTTCCAATAATTTTGAAGTTCAAAATGATAAATATTTAGTACATGGATTTGGCACAAGTGTACTTGAAAATAACATAATCAATGAAAAATTCAAAAGTAGTGTAGTTGTTCAAGATCTAAATTCAAAAATCTTATTCCGTTGGTATGATCCTAGAGTATTAAATTATTTGGATCAAATATTTAATGAAATGGAATTGAATAGTTTACTAGGATTATTTGAGATATGGAATTTTGTACATCCTATTGGATATTTTAGCTGGGAAAAAAAACAAGATAAAAAATTTATATCCCGAAAAATTAATAAATTATCACATGATCAATCTCTAGCTTTAGATTTAATAGAAATTAGTAATTTGGTGTTTAGATCGGCATTTGAATATGATGAGATAGATCGAGATAAATTAAATCCGAAGAATATATTATTAAACTTATTTGTCGCACATGAAGAATACGAAGTTCATAAATATTCTGATCTTTTGAGTTATGGTTTATACGCTGAAATATTAGGTCGACATTTTTTTATTCACCCTCAAGTTGAAAATATTCTAGAACAATATTGGAATAAGACAGAAAATGAATACGATTTTAATGAAGCTATGAATTTTCTTCATAAAGATCAATGGGTGTTAATAAAAAATGATTTAAATGATTTAGAGAGTATTACTCATGGGTAATGATAAAAAAAATTCAACCGTTAATATTACAAATTCTAAGCTACCTATGCTAAAAGGTTCACAAGCACAAATTAACAAAGCTACGAGTGAGGAATGGAAGAAAAACTTAAAAGGATATGGCTTAGGTAGTCCAAATTCATTAGAACCAAAAAAAATTTCATTAGATCCGCAAAAAATGAAAAGTGAAGTGGAAAAAGCTGGTAAAAACTCTAAGATTCCCATTCAATCAATTCATAGTAATAAACAGAATATTACAGCTAAGCAAAATGCTAAAGAATGTTCAAATTTTTGTAGAGAAAGTGGATTTAGTTTTTTACCTTTAAGGTATTCTGTAGCATCTCTGGGGGGGAGTACTTTACCTTCTAATTTAGGTAAAAATGTAAGTGATGGAATAAAATTATCAAATCACAAATATACTGTTTCTATTATTAAGAATGGTTATATATATTTATATTTTAAAAGAAAAGGTAAGCCTGAGTGGAAGGGTTATATTACAAAAAATGGCTATAATCAAGAATTCATAATTGGAAAAAAAGCACCCTTAGAAGCGAATAATTTTGCTTGTCAAAAATCAGGTCATTCATTTAAAGCTTCATTGATTACTGTTCCAGAGATTACACCTAATGATGTGGATAGTACTTATATTATTTACACGCATGCTCCGTTGACCGCAAAAAAACGTTTAGAATTTGAGAATAATGCAGACTCGTATGTAGGAAAGGGTTATTGGCAAAAAATTGATATTAAAGGCTGGAAAGGAGGTAATTTAACACAACAACATTGTTTATCTTCACAAACTTTAAATAAAGTACATATTGGTGAGAACAGCTTTGGAGCTGGAAGATGGGCGGCAATTAATAGAGAATTTAAAGCGAAGCCTAAAGAATATTGTGCAATTGCACTTTATGATGCAATAGGAATTACCGCTAAGCTTAATGAAGCTAGAAATAGAAAAGCATTTGCAGATTTAAATACTTTTCTTAACACAAAGAAAAATGGTATTTCTAACCACCATAGAATGCAAACTGTTAATTTAATAGAAAATATTCAAAAGACTGTTCAAGAAAACTATATTGGTATAAGGACAAAAGAATTTATTCAAAGAACGCAGGATATTGAGAAATATAGCGCATTGGATAAGCGCAGAAAAGATCGATTAGAAGCGGCTAGACGGAATAAAGATTGGGAAACGGTTAAGCTCTTAGAAAAACAAATTGCAGAAACAGAACAAAAAAGAAAAGAAAATCTTGGTACTTCAGATAATTCTGTGAAAAATCAAGAAGGTGAGCAAGGTGTTATTGTTAAAAAAGGTATTGCTAAGGGAGAAGTAGCATGGAAGAAATGCCAAGATCAATTAGATTTAACCGCAATTGATCATTTTAATAGTCAAGTCGATAGTGAGTCGAAAAAAGGATATAACAATGCAATTAGCTACTTTGATGATCATTATAAATGGTTAACTTCACAAAATTTATTAAATGGATTGGTATATTTTGATACGAGTGAAATACTAGAAAGTGGCAAGTTGCCTGAAGGAAGCAATGGTTTTATCTTTCATGCTGTCGTTATGGATCTAATGTATGGGATTACTTTTTTAGATAAGGGAAAAGAGCTTATAAACTCTTGGCTATTAAAGAAAACAGTAGAAACGAGTAATTTGTTTCTTCGTGCATATTGTTTTAATAATGCGAAGTTGATACAGAATTATAATCAAATTTTTAGCAGTGACGATACCGCAAAAAATATGATGGACTATACAAAACAAGGATTTTCTGCTTTTGTTGCTGCAGATGCAGGTTTTGATGAATGGTTGAGTCAGGCTGAAAGTAAGAAATATATTCAAGCAAGAGATTTTAAAGTTAATGATAAACTTTTTTATTGGATGTCTTTAGCATTGAACTCTGCATTAAAACAATTCTCAGATTTGAAAATGAGAACAGTGCAGGTCAATCAAATTAATGCAATAGCAATTCAAGGGAGTCAAATACATATTTCTCGACTATTGTATTTAAAGTCAGGTCCACTTGCAAAACACATTCCAATTACGCAGTTGTTTTATAATGTTCAATTTAACTCTGCCGCAAGAGCAGTAGTTGCTGGAAATCAGAATTTTTCAGTGGCTGCTGCTGTCGATATTCGAACAAAAGTCAATTTAGCGGTGAAATCTTCATCACAGATAACGAAGAATCGTATATTGGCAATTGTCGGTATTTTTGAGATGTTGAATTTTTATTTTCAATACGGTGCTTGGCAAAAAGATGTTGAAAATAAACCAGAAATTGCAGCGCAATTGGTTGGTTCTTCGATGTCTTTACTTGCTGTTGCATTTGAGGCTATGGGTGAAAATTTCCATACTCAAGGCAAAGCCGTTGCCTCTTCTGCGACAGCCTTTAGAATTTTTGCTGGGGCGCTGGGAACAATAGGGGGTGTAATTGGGTTATATGTCGATTTTAAAAATTTGAAAGAAACAAACTCAAATACTATTAAAGTTATTTCTTCATTTAGGCTCGTTTTTAGCTTCTTATTAACAATTGGTCAGGTTGGATCTCTATTGAGTACTGTTTCGCAACATCTTGGTAAAGGGATATTAAATCGGACAGCAGTAAGATTTTCTTCAAATGCCATTGTTGCTGCGCTTGCTGGAGCTCGTGTAGTTGCGGGTTTGACTCTGTTTTCAGTTGTATTGGTGACTTTAGAGTACACTCTTAAAAACTATGTACTGGATAGTGCATTTGAGGATTGGTGTCAAAAAACACCTTTCAGGAAAGCGAATAGTAAAGAGACCCCTTTTAAAAATGAAGATGAAGAATATCAAGAATTCGTAAAAGCGGTAGTGAGTGTTTGATTATGCATGATTTGGTGAAATTTGAAGGTCGTATTGAAGCGTTAGAAATCCATAATGGTGTGTTAAATACTTTGGGGGGAGCAGGAGATAACTTAATTAAGTCTTCAGCGATTTTAAGTACGGTTGTTGGTAGTGTTTCATTGGGTGCACAAACGGTTTTTTTAGCCACGCAAAGCCGTTTACATATCCAAACTGTGGTGATGAGCATAGAGGGCAAAGTCTGTGTGGGTCAGTTTCACCGCGGTCTGTTTGAAACAGGTGAATATGTCATTTGTATTGCTCGACAAATTGCACCGAATATATATGAGTTATCTTCAGTACTTAGTCCAAAAACGGGGTTATTGCATATGCAAGTCGGAATGGGTGCAGCCGATAAACCTGCATATAAGTCAATGATGAAGGGTGGGAGAGTCTGGTACATGATTAGTATAGTTTGTATGTTTTTACTATTTATATTTACTGGTGAATTAACTAAGGAGATGTTTCTAATTTTAACAATAGTCTGTTTTATCACATATTTTATTTTTATGTTTATTGTTAAAAATGCATTTAACTCATTACGCCATATGAATGAAAAGTCAGAACAAGTTTTTAAAATGTATGGGTTTAAAAATCCAGAAGAGATTTATTTGCTGACGGCTCGACATCAAGATGATAATGCAAAATTAATATTAGAATCGGTTTATGAATACCGTAGAGCGATTGATGATGACCCATATCCTGAAGTTTATATAGCAGAACAAGAAAAGAATAATTAATGTATTTATATGATTTGGTGAAATTTGAAGGTCGTATTGAAGCGCTAGAAATCCATAATGGTGTGTTAAATACTTTGGGGGAGCAGGGGATAACTTAATCAAGTCTTCAGCGATTTTAAGTACAGTGGCTGGTAGTGTTTTATTGGGTGCACAAACGGTTTTTTTAGCCAGACAGAGCCGTTTACATATACAAACTGTGGTGATGAACATAGAAGGCAAAGTCTGTGTAGGTCAGTTTCACCGTGCATTGTTAGCAGCAAATGAATATGTCATTTGTATTGCTAAGCAAATTGAACCCAATGCATATGAATTATATTCAGTACTTAGTCCAAAAACAGGTTTACTGCATATGCAAGTCGGAATGGGTGCAGCCGATAAACCTGCATATAAGTCAATGATGAAAGGTGGAATAGTCTGGTATGCAATTAGTGTTATTGGAGTTTTTTTAATTTTTATATTTAATGGTGATCTTACCCAGAAAATGTTTTTAATTTTAGCTGTGGCTAGTATTTTATTTTATTTTATTTTATTTTTATTTTTATTTTTATTTTTATTTTTATGTTTATTGTTAAAAATGCATTTAATTCATTACGCCATATGAATGAAAAGTCAGAACAAGTTTTTAAGATGTATGGATTTAAAAATCCAAAAGAGATTTATTTGCTGACGGCTCGACATCAAGATGATAATGCAAAATTAATATTAGAATCGGTTTATGAATACCGTAGAGCGATTGATTATGATCCTTACCCTGAGGATTATTCTGATAAGAAATGAAAAAGTCTATTTTATCTTTAATTACATATTCTGACCAAGCAAGATAATGATATCCAAAAATGGATTCGTAAATGTTTATTATCAACGGATCAGAGTATTAAAAGGTTTGATACTATTCAGCAACAAATGTTGGGACTAAAGTCGGTATATCATTAAAATGAAAAGTAAAAAAAAACATGTCTTTGGCTATGATGTTTTTAAACAAGATGTTCCTTTTTCTCAATTAGAAGAAGGAGATATTTTACTGACGACAGACAATGATTCTAAAAGAAGTCATAATTGGTCAATCTTAAAAATGAATGATGATTTTATTGAACTAATTGATCAATCCTATGCACGACTTGGAAAGGCCATCAGCCCATTATTTCTCTCATTGCCAATTATTTTATTGGCTTTATATTTAGGGATATCTCCATTTTTTGATGATTATATTAATTTTGCTGAAACAGCTTTATTTGTGTTAATTGCTGTATTTATGATTTTTTTAATTCTCTACGCTTTTCTTAGCCCATATTTTAAATACGATCATAAACAACCTATTTGTAAGCCTGTTCTTTTTAATAGAAAAACAGGTAAAGTTTTTTTCTATATTAATGATCAAGAATATATAGAAAAGAAATGGACAGATGTAGTTTATATTATGGGCAGTAGTTTTGGGTTGTCTGGCATTCCATTACGAGAGCTTCGGGCACATATCATCGAAGACGGCATCCTAAAACATACCTTTGTGATTGGCTTTCCAATGATTGGAATATTTCGTACTCAAGGTTTATGGACTTTTATTTGTCATTTTATGATGAAAGGACCAGAGGAGCTTTACCCCAAACCGCATCCTATGTACGGTACCATCGATCCGTTTACCCAACTAACCTATTGTCAAAAGGTCGTGGGTGCAAAAGAAAGTTGGAGAGATACATGGAAATCATTTCGAATTATTTATTATTATAACTGGGTTCCAGCTTTATTTGCTTATCCATTTGATGTGTGTAACTTTGTCGCACGAAGAATTTTACTGTATATCAAACCATTACCCGTTTGGCATGAAGATGTAGTGCGAAAAAACAGAATGAATTTAGAGCGCCCAGAGGAAATCAGCGCAAAAGATAATTTTGAATTTACGATGTTTAAAATGAAGGATAAATAAAAAAGCCCCTCAGGGCTTTTTTAATATAAATCAAGGCAACTGCTTAATCGGACTACCACCCAACGCCTGCATCAAAGTCACATAAGCATTGTATTGACTTTGCTTCGTCTGAACCAAAGAAAGTCGAGCATTACGTGTGGTTTCTTGTGCATCGAGTAAGTTTTTCAACGCAATGGCACCATTTCGATAACGTACTTCTGTTAAATGTTCAGTCTTCTCTGCAAGCTGTAAATTACGTTCTTGTAATGCAACTTGTTGGCTTAACTCAGTACGATTGGATAGTGCATTTTCCACATCGGTAAAAGCCTGATACAAGGTCTGACGATATTGAATAATGGCTTTTTCATAGTCTAAGTCACTAATCGCCAAATCCTTTTTCATATCGTTATATTGCAAGAACGGTAAACTTAAACTTGCACCCAATGCCAAAGCAGGATTTTGCAATAAATTACTCAAAGACGTACTGCTTGAACCTAGACTACCTGTCAGGCTAATCGAAGGATAGTAACTCGCTTTCGTTGCATCTTTATTTGCCAAAGCTTTACGCAATCTTAATTCGCTCGCTTGTAAATCTGGACGGCGAGACAACAACTCGGCTGGTAAACCCGCTGCAATCGTCGGTAATGCAATTCGAGGTAGGCGCTGCGGCTCTGAAATATTCAGTTGTTGCACAGGTTGATGTAATAACACAGCCAATGCAGTACGTGTTTCCACTTTTTGTTGGGCAATTTGGCTTAAGGTCGCTTTTTGACTTTGGACCGACTGTTCTGCTTGCGTTAGATCTAAACCTGATACGGCGCCAGCTTTATATTGCACCTTGACCAAGTCATAGATTTTTTGCGTACTGGCTAAGTTTTGCTGTGCAATACTGTAGCGCTCATTTAAATAGCCAAGCTGCCAATATAGGTTTGCTGTTGTTGCAATCAAGCTTTGGGCAGTGGCTTGTAGGTCCTGTTCAGTTGCTAGAGCTTCCCATTTTGCGGCCTCAGTCTGGCTAGCCAAGCGACCAAAAAAATCTACTTCATAACTAACGCCACCACTGAGTGATACACCTTTTGATGAGTCATCACCTGAGTTAAGGTCAAAGTTATGTCCAGTAGAGACACTTGAACTCACGCGTGGACCTTGTTTATTTTCAGCTAAACCTGCTTGTAGTCGAGCTTGCTGTAAATTAATACCTGCAACAGCAAGGTCTGTATTGGCAGCTAAAACTTGATTCACCAACTGGTTTAATTGAGCATCATTAAACAATGTCCACCATTGGTCAGCATAAGTATCTGCATGAACTTGCTGACTCATGGCTTTCGCATTTTGAAATTGCGTCGGGATTTGTGTTGCAGGGGCTTCATAAGGCGTCTTAACCACAGCGGCACAGCCGACTAAGCTACTTCCGAGAATGAAGGCGCTTGCAAGTTTAGTTAAGGTCATTTGCATCATTATTTCCTTATTCGCGAGAAAGCGCATCGACAGGGTTAAGCTGTGCGGCATTACGTGCAGGAATAAAGCCAAACACAATACCAATCATACTTGAGCAGACAAATGCAGCAACGATAGACGTTGTTGAATAGGCCATTTGGAATGTTCCACCGGCAAAATGACTAATCAATTGTCCAATACCTAAAGATAATAAAACCCCAAGCACACCGCCTAAGATACACACCAACACCGCCTCAATCAGGAACTGCTGTAAAATGTCACTTTGACGGGCACCCACGGCCATACGTACACCAATTTCTTGGGTACGCTCAGTCACAGAAACCAACATAATGTTCATGACCCCGATACCACCGACGATCAATGAAATCACCGCAATAGCAGACACCAATAAGGTCATAGTTGCGGTGGTTTGTTGAATGGTTTCACGGATACTATCGGAGTTCTGTGTAAAGACATCTTGCGCGCCATGACGTTGCACCAATAAGTTCAATATGGCGTTCTCAGCCGCAGCACTTGGGTATTCATCTTTTACGCGGACAATGATGCTGCGTACATTCGACTGACCTAACATACGACTCATAACCGTTGAATACGGCAAATACACATTCAGGCTATCTGAGTTGCCCATCATGCTTTTTTGTTCTTCGATCACGCCAATGATACGGCTCGGCACACTGCCTAATAAAATCACTTGACCCACAGGGTTGGTGCCATCTGCAAAGAAGGTATTTTTAGTATTACTATCAATCACCACATCTTGCGCTTGCTCAGTCACGCTTTCTTTATCAAAAGGCTGACCCGAAGCGAAGTTCATTCCTTTGACATAGAAGAAATCTTCACTCACGCCATTCACTGTGGTCGACGCTTCTGTGTCTTTAAAACGTGCTGTAACAGATGAATTGACTGAAGGACTAACGCCATCGACATAAGGTTGTTCCGCAAGGGCCGTCGCATCGGCTGGAACCAATGTTTTTACTTGGGAGGATCTGGAATTATCACCAAATCCACGACCTTGATACACCGTGATGGTATTGGTACCTAAACTGCTGATATTTTCTAAAATCTGCTTTTGCGAACCATTACCTAAGGCCACCACGGATACCACAGAGGCAATACCGATAATAATCCCAAGCATGGTAAGAAAAGTCCGCATACGGTGAGCATTCATGGCAAGGATCGCCATACGGAATGCTTCACCAAGACGGTCAACGGCTGAGCGCCAGCTCGAGGTTTTTTTCTGGGTATTTGGAACGAGTTGTTGCTTTTCTAAAGGTTCATCATTTGTTTCAGGCACATTGGGCTGATCTGAAATGATATTACCGTCAGAGATTTCAATAATACGCGTCGCATTTTTTGCAACATTATGGTCGTGCGTGACCAAAATAATGGTATGACCTTTGGCATTGAGTTCGCGCAAAATCCGCATCACTTCAATACCACTATTCTTATCTAGTGCACCGGTCGGTTCATCGGCAAGAATAACATCGCCACCATTCATGAGGGCGCGCGCAATCGATACACGTTGTTGCTGACCACCCGAGAGTTGGCTCGGACGGTTTTGGGTTTTTTCACCCAGTCCAAGATCGGTTAGTAGTTGCTTGGCACGTGCATTGCGTTCGGTTGCATCTGCACCGGCATAGATTGCGGGAACTTCAACGTTACCTGCAGCATTCAAATCACCGAGTAAGTGATAGCGCTGGAAAATAAAGCCAAAATATTCACGGCGTAACTGTGCCAGTTCATCTGGTTCAAGTTCACGGGTTTCACGCCCCTTGACCTTGTAACTGCCATTGGTTGGCTTATCAAGGCACCCCAAAATGTTCATGAGGGTGGATTTACCAGAACCGGACTGACCTACAATCGCCACCAGTTCACCTGGGTAAATCTCAAGATTGACCCCTTTTAGAATCTGGACGGTGTTTTCTCCGGCAGGGAATTCACGCGTCAGATTCTTGACCTCGAGTAGAGGTGTTTGATGTTGACTCATGATTACATTCTCATTGGGCCGCCAGCACCACCGCGGTTGCTGCGTTTCGCTGAATCATTTGAAGTATCAGAACCGTCGGCAATCACGACTTTGTCACCTTGTTTTAAGCCACGGATCACTTGTGCGGTCACACGGTTATTTAAACCAAGTAATACCGGTTGTGGTTGCGCAGAACCATCCGCTTGCAATACACGCACCATAGCAACGCTCGCTTTACCTTGTTTGACCAATGTTTTTTCAGCTTCAGTCAGTTCTAAACGTTTAGGACGGTTTGGAGTGTCTTTGTTCGATTTAGCTTCTGCGCTGGCTTTTTTATCAGCAGATTCATCATTTGCAGATGCATTATTACGGCTACGTTGTGGACGGTTCGAGGTTTGAACGGCTGCGGCAGGTACAGTCAAGACATTCTTGGCTTCATCTAAAATGATATACACCTGAGCGGTCATATCGATACGCAATTTACCGTCTTCATTTGGGACATCAAATAACGCATTGTAGTAAACCGCAGTACTTGAAGATGAAGAGGTGTTGTTGTTACTTTCGGTGTTAATTGAGTTCGGCGCAGGTTCAACTTGGCGCAGGGTAGCATAGTGTTTTGTTTCACTGTCGCCCAAGGTTGTAAAATAAACGTTTTGACCTTCTTGGACTTTCATCACATCGGCTTCAGAAATTTCAGCTTTAATGGTCATGGTGTCGAGTTTTGCCAATTTCACAATGGTTGGCGCACTTTGGTTGGCATTTACGGTTTGACCTTCTTCAGTCACAATCGCCACGATGGTTCCATCCATAGGTGCAACAATTTGTGTATAGCCTAAGTCTTCTTTTGCAGTCGCTAAAGTTAAACGTGATTGTTCGATTTGTGCATTAATGGCTGCAATATCAGCTTGCGCAGTTTTATAACTTGCTAGCGCAGATTCAAGTTCTGCACGACTAGTCGCGTCTTGAGCGTACATTGCTTGTTGACGATTATATTCAGCTTGGACTTTTGCAAGATTTGCTTGTTTAACTGCCAATTGCGCTTGTTGGTTTTTGATGCTGGCTTCTGCAGTTTTTAAATCATTTTCCTGACGTACCGAGTCAATACGGGCAATCAGCTGACCTTGTTTCACTTCATCACCGAGTTGCACATACATCTTTTTCACCTGACCAGAAACCTGTGCACCAACACTCACCATTTTGGTTGCTTCAAGTACACCTGTTGCAAGTACAGAGTTTTCAATGTCACCACGACTCACTTCAGCAGTAATATATTGCGGCTGAGTTTCTTTAGGTTTTAGGAAATGCCATGCAGTGACAGCGATTGCCAAAGCAACGATGATGGCTACGATCAATTTTGCTGGTTTTATTTTTGGCATGATTGGCAGTTAAAAGTTTATAAAGATGATTGAATTATAAGATTTAAATACGGATAAATTGTGAACTTTTTGAACAAACAGTAATGATAATTATTCTTTCATACTGGAATGCAAGTTATTACAGCCTTTTATTAGACTAGAAGAGTCTGCGCCCACACAAGCTGGCAATAGCTTGTTGTACCAAGTGCTCAGGATTTTCATGACCTAAACCTTTTATTGACGCGTCTAAACGAAGTAATAGGGCAGGCCAAGTCAAAAAATCGTTCGCATTTAAACGGCGTAACGCTTGTTGATACAGTCCGACTTTGGTTTTCCAAATACCGATTTGCAAGGCATTTTGTGGCTGCTCAAACAGTTGCATCAGCAAACGCATTTCCTTACTGATACTCCATAAAATCAGCGACATCGGCTCGCCTGAAGCGATTAAGTATTGAAAGATTTTTATCGACTGTGCCAAATTGCCTTGCAGCATGGCATCATTTAAATCGTAAGTGGTATAGCGTGACTGATCTTGTAAGCAAGAGTACAGATGATCAATCTGAATCATTTCAGCTTCAGGAAAAGTATCTGCGACACGCATTAAACTATTTTTTGCAGCCAGTAAGTTGTGCTCATGATGCTGTTCTAGCCATTGCCAAGCATCATTGGCGAGTTTAATGCCGAGCTTTTGTGCTTCAACGGCCAAAATTTGCTGACGATCTTTAGGGTAGTTTGCAGTCAGTGCAACATTGACTCCATTGGCATCAATGGTTTGGAAGAAACTGGTCTTTAAACTCGCACTGTCTTGCTTCGGCATGACCACGAGCAGCAAGTTACTTTCATTTTGCTGCAAATAGCTTTTTAACAATTTTAGTCCATTGGCATCGGGTTTAATGCTGCCATGTGCCTCAATTGCCAGTTGACTGGAAAATAATGACAAGCTATTTAAAGCATTAAAGACATGTTTCCAATCAGCAGCAGAGCTAATGTCATACCGTTGACGCTCGACTTCTCGAGTGTTCCAACTCTTACGAAATGCATCCAGGAGATTTTGTTCAAGTAAAGGCTCTTGACCATGCAGCACCCAGGCACCTTGCGCTTCATCTACACGTTTTAATGCCTGAAGATAGTCAAGTTTCATAAATCAAAATTACTCAGCTTTGGTTGGTGCAGTTAGTGGGTTCGCTTTTGGTAAACGGTTTGATGAAATTTGGCGCACGATCTGTTGTGCAATGTCATCAATAATCACTTGTTTTAAATATTTTTCTTCTTGGTCATCGGTGTTCACGGTTGCTACGTCGTATTGGTAGCTACGTGTTGCCATCAATGTGCGGGGTTCAGTCACAGGGTTGCCTTGGGCATCTTCAATTTGGAACGTCACATTCAAGCGCAGTAAAGTTTCAACCAATTTACCATTGAGTTCTAAACGTCGCGGAGTGTAATCCAACACATGTAAGACATATGCATTTTGATTATTACTCAATTGCACGCCTGCAGAACCTAAATAAATCGCTAACTTTTCATGTAAGTCATCTGTATCTTCAGGAAGTGCCAATCGCATATTGGAATAGGCTACAGGTACAGCAGCAGGGTTGGTGCCTTTTAAATGAAAACCACAACCGACCATGCCTGCGCTCAGGCCCATAGTTAATACAATTGCAGCAACACGTTGAACCAAGTGCATAAAGTGTCCTCTGTTTCCCGAAGGGATAATGTTGAAATCCTGTGTGGATTGTAAAGTCAAAGCCCGTTGACTCGCAACGGGCTTTGTTTGGGAATTGTGAAATCCTTTTGTTCCCTCTCCTCATAGGAGAGGGTTAGGGAGAGGTTAATTACCCTCATCCCAACCTTCTCCCAAAGGGAGAAGGAAATATAAGGAATTTAAACCACCAAGTTCACTAATTTATTCGGCACCACAATTTCTTTCTTGGTTGGACCAGTCAAGAATTGTTGAACTTCAGGTAATGCTTTTGCTTGGGCCAAAATGTCATCTTTAGAGGCATCGACAGACACTTCTAATTTGCCACGAAGTTTACCGTTCACTTGCACTACAATCGTTTGTGTATTGCGAGTCAGCGCAGATTCATCTACAGCAGGGAAGCGTGCTGATGTTAATTCGATACCAAACTCAGCCAATAAGGTTTGGCTTAAATGTGGTGCAAACGGAGCCAGTAAAGTTAGAAGGGTAATGATTGATTCACGTGCAACGGCAACGTCGTTGTCATCTTTCGCTTCAAACTTATTGTTTGCATTCAAAAGTTCCATCATCGCAGCAATCGCGGTGTTGAAGGCGTGACGACGTGCAATGTCATCACCCACTTTTTGAATGGTTTCGTGTGTTTTACGACGCAAGTCTTGTGCAGCGGTAGATAGTGTCGCTTTCTCGATGTTTGCAGCAGAGTTGCCTTGTTCAAGGAAACCAGATGCTAGGCGCCATACACGTTTTAAGAAACGGTTTGCACCTTCAACACCTGCGTCAGACCATTCTAGTGATTGATCTGGTGGCGCAGCAAACATCATGAACACACGCGCAGTATCTGCGCCGTATTGATCAATAATCGCTTGCGGGTCGATACCGTTATTTTTCGATTTCGACATTTTCTCTTGACCACCAACGATAACGTCCTGACCATCTTCTTTATATTTAGCAGAAGTGATACGACCTTTTTCGTCTTTTTCAAGTTCGATGTCAGCAGGGTTAAACCAAGTCTTCTTACCTGAATCAGCTTCACGGTAGTAGGTATCCGCAAGCACCATACCTTGAGTAAGCAAGTTGGTGAATGGCTCGTTACCTTGTACCACACCTTCATCACGCATCAATTTGTGGAAGAAGCGTGCATAAAGTAAATGAAGAATTGCGTGTTCAACACCACCGATGTATTGGTTCACAGGTAACCAAGTTTGACCCGCTTCAGGTTTCACCATACCGTCAGTGAAATCTGGAGATGCATAGCGTGCATAGTACCAAGATGATTCTACAAAGGTATCCAAAGTATCTGTTTCACGACGAGCATCGCCACCACAGCATGGGCAAGTGGTTTCATAGAACTCAGGCATTTTGTTGAGTGGATTGCCTGAACCGTCTGGAACCACGTCCGTTGGCAATACAACTGGAAGTTGTTCTTCAGGTACTGGAACCTGACCACATTTTTCACAGTTGATCATAGGAATTGGACAACCCCAATAACGCTGACGAGAAACACCCCAGTCACGTAAACGGAATTGAACTTTTACATTTGCAAGCTTTTGAGGCTCAAGTTTTGCAAGGAATGCATCGAATGCGCCTTGGAAATCTAAACCGTCAAATTCGCCTGAATTCACCAGTTTGCCTTCTTTAGAACCGTACCATTCTTGCCAAGTGGTTGTGTCAAAGTCTGCATCGTCTGCACCTTTGGCATCAATCACTTGCTTGATGGTTAAGCCATATTTGTTGGCAAATTCGAAGTCACGTTCATCGTGTGAAGGCACTGCCATCACCGCACCTGAACCGTAAGACATCAAGACGTAGTTTGCGATCCAAACAGGAACTTCTTCACCTGTAACTGGGTGCTTAACTGACAAACCTGTTGCCATGCCTTTCTTTTCAGCAGTCGCAAGGTCTGCTTCAGCAACAGAACCCATACGGCATTCTTCAATAAATGCAGCAAGCTCTGGATTGTTTTCCGCAGCTTTAAGTGCCATTGGGTGCTCTGCTGCAACTGCAACATAAGTCACACCCATTAAGGTATCAGCACGAGTGGTAAATACAGTTAAGCCATCTGCATAAACGTCTGGATTCGCTGAAGGGAAGGTAATTTCCATACCCTGTGAGCGACCAATCCAGTTACGTTGCATGGTTAAAACTTGCTGTGGCCAGCCGTCTTTTAATGTTTCTAAATCGTCAAGTAATTCTTGCGCATAGTCAGTGATGCGGAAGTAGTACATTGGAATATCACGTTTTTCGACCAATGCACCTGAACGCCAGCCACGACCATTTTCAACTTGTTCATTCGCCAAAACAGTTTGGTCTACAGGATCCCAATTCACTGTAGAAAGCTTACGGTAAATTAAGCCTTTTTTATAAAGCTGAACGAATAACCATTGTTCCCATCGGTAGTATTCCGGTGTGCAAGTCGCGAATTCACGATCCCAATCTACAGAAAGACCTAACTTTTTAAGCTGATTACGCATGTAATCAATGTTTTCAAAAGTCCATTTTGCAGGAGCGACTTGATGGGCAATCGCCGCGTTTTCAGCAGGCAAACCGAAAGCATCCCAACCCATGGGTTGTAGCACAGTTTCACCTTGTAAACGGTGGAAACGGCTGATCACATCACCAATGGTGTAGTTACGCACATGACCCATATGCAGTTTGCCACTTGGATAAGGGAACATAGAGAGGATATAACGACGTGGTCCTTCTACTTGGTCGGCAACTTTAAAGGCTTTGCGATTTTCCCAGTCTTGTTGGACTGTAGGTTCAATCGCACTGGCTTGATATTCAGGGTCAATGTGAGTAGTAGTCATAAACGTAAATAGAAATAACGGTTAAAAAGTTTGTGCTACAGCATAGCGCAAAATACGCCTAGAGTGAATTTTGCGATGCTGTGTAGATGTAAATAATTTAAGTCAAAATTGAAGGCTTTGGCGTAAATTATTGTGGTGCGGAGGCTACGGCTTGACCTTGGCGGAGCGCTGCATTGGCTTCGCGTTGTTGTTCCGCCAGTTGCTCATTTTGTTCATTCGACTGTTCGGCTTCACGTGAAACCTCTTGTTGATTTTTGGCTGGAGCAGATTGCGTAGTCGTTGTTGCACCATAGGTATTCACTTTACCTTTACGCTGCGCATTTTTTGGCGGTGGCGTGGTGGTGTAATGCGTTGAACCTTTTGCATCCACCCACTTGTAATATTCTTTCGCTGAAAGGTCCAAACTGGTCAGGCAAAATGCCATGCTAGATAAAATACAGGCAGTGCGAGCAATCGTCGTCTTCATCATAAATTCAGTCCCATAGTTAGAGTGATCATGCAAAATTATGCTGAAAATTTTGCGCTTTTTTGACAGTAGAATCTATGCATTTTTTAGCACAAAGGATAAAAGGGACATCGCGTGGGATGAATAACTTTGTGAATGATGAATTGGGGGATTTATAAGCAATAAAAATATTGGATTCTTATCATTTAACCTATGCAGCAACTTCAATGTAAGGCAATTGAATTAAAAACATACATCCATTCATTTAATTTATTTATTAGATTTATAAAAGTATTTTATTAAATACATGCTAACTGGTTATAAATAAACAAACTACAAAGAATACGAAGAAAGAGAGGGTGCTTAAAAAACAAACGGTCTGTAAGTAATCAGAAAAAAGCCGATTTTTAAACTTGACTTTAATGGTTGAAACTACAAAAATGCTGTCTTTAGTTTTATATGCCTTAGATCGATCACCCTTCGAATGAGTGCATTTTAGCAATGGACTTCTTCTCTAGCCGAGACGTTGAACAAAGCCAACAAAATATGTTTATCCCAACATGTTTTAGACCCCATATTGCTCAAACAGCAAGCAGGTCAGATTTTTTTCTTATTGCTATGAAAACTATGAAATTTGTGTGCTATAACAGAGCACACAGTTAATGAATTAACCACGACAAATGCCCTCCATTTGTGCGTGAAAAAAGATTAGGGTGAATCACGTTGGAACTTTTATCTGGTGGTGAAATGCTTGTTCGCGCTTTAGCGGACGAAGGCGTTGAACATGTTTTTGGATACCCAGGCGGCGCAGTACTGCATATTTATGATGCGCTATTTCAACAAGAAAAAATCAATCATTACCTAGTGCGCCACGAGCAAGCTGCTGGTCATATGGCTGATGCTTACTCACGTGTCACAGGTAAAACAGGTGTCGTATTGGTGACATCTGGTCCTGGTGCAACAAATACCGTAACTCCAATTGCAACTGCCTATATGGACTCAATCCCAATGGTGATTTTGTCAGGTCAGGTTGCAAGCCATCTTATCGGTGAGGATGCGTTCCAAGAAACGGATATGGTCGGTATTTCGCGCCCAATCGTAAAACACAGCTTCCAAGTACGTCATGCAAGCGAAATCCCTTCGATTATTAAGAAGGCATTTTATATCGCTTCAAGTGGTCGTCCGGGTCCTGTTGTCGTTGATATTCCAAAAGATGCAACGAATCCTGCAGAGAAATTTGCTTACGAATATCCTGAAAAAGTGAAAATGCGTTCGTATCAACCGCCGCATCGTGGTCACTCAGGTCAAATTCGTAAAGCAATTGATGAATTGATTCATGCTAAACGCCCAATTATTTATTCAGGCGGTGGTGTGGTTCAAGGCAACGCTTCTGCACAGTTGACAGAACTTGCACATTTATTGGGTTATCCAGTAACCAGTACTTTAATGGGTCTTGGTGCGTATCCGGGCAATGATGAACAATTCATTGGTATGTTGGGTATGCATGGTACTTATGAAGCCAATATGACCATGCACAATGCAGATGTGATTCTGTGTGTAGGTGCGCGCTTCGATGACCGTGTAACCAATAACCCAGCGAAATTCTGTCCAAATGCGAAAGTCATTCATATTGATATTGACCCAGCAACGATTTCAAAAACAATTATGGCGCACATCCCAATTGTGGGTGCAGTAGAGCCTGTATTGACTGAAATGTTGGCGCAATTAAAACAATTGAATGTGTCTAAACCAAATCCTGAAGATATCGGGGCTTGGTGGAAACAAATCAATGAATGGCGCCAAGTTCATGGTTTGAACTATGACAAACCAACTGATGGTTCGATGAAGCCACAGCAAGTTGTTGAAGCGTTGGATAAAATTACCAATAGTCAAGCCATCATTACTTCAGACGTTGGTCAACACCAAATGTTTGGTGCGCTTTACTACAAATACACACGTCCACGTCAATGGATCAACTCAGGTGGTCTAGGAACCATGGGTGTAGGTTTGCCATATGCTATGGCAGCTAAACTTGCCTTCCCAGATCAACAAGTAGTGTGTATTACTGGCGAAGCATCGATTCAGATGTGTATCCAAGAACTATCTACATGTAAGCAATATGGCTTGAATGTAAAAATTCTATGCTTGAATAACCGTGCATTAGGTATGGTTAAGCAATGGCAAGACATGAACTACGAAGGTCGTCACTCAAGCTCGTATGTTGAGTCACTTCCTGACTTCCCTAAATTAATGGAAGCGTATGGTCATGTGGGTATTCAAATTGACCATGCAGATGAACTCGAGTCGAAGCTTGCTGAAGCGATGGCGATCAATGACAAGTGCGTGTTTATTAACGTGATGGTTGACCGTTCAGAGCATGTATATCCAATGTTGGTTGCTGGCCAGTCAATGAAAGATATGTGGTTAGGCAAAGGAGAGCGCACACAATGAGACATATTATCTCTGTACTTGTAGAAAACGAAGCAGGTGCGCTTTCACGTTTGGTAGGTTTATTCTCTCAGCGTGGTTATAACATTGAGACATTAAACGTAGCGCCAACAGAAGATCCGACGCTTTCGCGTTTGACTTTAACCACGTATGGCGATGAGCATAAAATTGAACAAATCACCAAACAACTCAACAAGCTTGTCGAAGTTGTTAAAGTTGTTGATTTGTCTGAAGGTGCTCATATTGAACGTGAATTGATGTTAATTAAAGTCAAAGCACTTGGTTCAGCGCGCGCAGAAATTAAACGTACTGCGGATATTTTCCGTGGACAAATTGTAGACGTAACACCAACGACATATACCATTCAAATCGCAGGTACAACTGAAAAGATAGATGGTTTTATTGATGCCTTAGCTGAAAATACAATTCTAGAAGTTGTACGTTCAGGTGTTTCAGGTATCGCACGTGGCGAAAAAGTTTTAACTATCTAATTTTATATTTTCACCTCACTCCTATGGGTGAGGTACTTGAAACGTGAATAATCAAACAGAATCACGTTATCAAGTTAAAGGAAACAAAAGCATTTTAGCGGAGACAGCAATGCAAATTTTTTACGATAAAGACACAGACTTATCTATCATCCAAGGCAAAAAAGTAGCAATCATTGGTTATGGTTCACAAGGCCATGCTCATGCGCTTAACCTTAAGGATTCAGGCGTTGATGTAACTGTTGGTCTACGTGCTGGTTCTACTTCTTGGAAAAAAGCTGAAAATGCTGGTCTTAAAGTTTCAGAAGTTCCTGCTGCTGTAGCTCAAGCTGACTTAGTTATGATTTTGACTCCAGATGAGTTCCAATCACAACTATACCGTGACGTAATTGAGCCAAACATCAAGCAAGGTGCAACGCTAGCATTTGCTCATGGTTTCTCTGTTCTTTATAACCAAGTTGTTCCACGTGCTGACCTTGACGTAATCATGGTTGCTCCAAAAGCACCAGGTCATACTGTACGTTCAGAATTCCAACGTGGTTCAGGTGTACCTGATCTTATCGCTGTTCACCAAGATGCTTCTGGTAATGCACGTAACGTTGCGCTTTCTTACGCTTCAGGTGTTGGTGGCGGCCGTACTGGTATTATCGAAACTTCATTCCGTGAAGAAACTGAAACTGACCTTTTCGGTGAGCAAGCAGTTCTTTGTGGTGGTGCTGTTGAATTGGTTAAAATGGGCTTCGAAACTTTGGTTGAAGCTGGTTATGCACCAGAAATGGCTTACTTCGAATGTCTACACGAACTTAAATTGATCGTTGACTTAATGTTCGAAGGCGGTATCGCGGACATGAACTACTCGGTATCAAACAATGCTGAATATGGCGAATACGTAACTGGTGTTGAAGTAATCAACGAACAGTCTCGTGAAGCAATGCGTAATGCACTTAAACGTATTCAATCTGGCGAATACGCGAAGATGTTCATCCAAGAAGGTGCGTTGAACTATCCTTCTATGACTGCTCGTCGTCGTCAAAACGCGGCGCATGGTATCGAAGTAACTGGTAACAAGTTACGTGCGATGATGCCTTGGATCCAAGCGAACAAAATCGTTGATAAAGAGAAAAACTAATTTCTTGAATCAATTGATTTGAATACGAAGACCCACTCATTTTGAGTGGGTTTTTTAATATCTAAAGTTACTTGCCTTAAAAATAGAAAAGTAGTGCTCTCATTCCTTACGCGTCACTCAAAACAGTGTGCTGCCTCGTTGTACTTCGTACAAAACAATGTTTTGTACTCGTTCATACTTTGGATCCAAGCGAACAAAATCGTAAGCAAAGAAAAGAATTTATTTAATTATCTTTTGAGTTTTATGCTACAAGGAACCCAATATTAGCGTGGGTTAGAATAATGATTTTATATAAATATGTGAGTTTTGAAGCTGCTTTAACGATTTTAAAAACAAAATCTCTAGGTTTTCACATTTAGAAGATTTTAATGACCCATTTGAATGCACTGGTTTTGGTTTTTATGATTTGGATGTACCGACATCGGTAGCAGTAGGGCATTCCGAAATCAGTTTTCTAGAAAGTATGTGATTTAAAGTTTGACTAGAACTGCTTTAAATCTACTCATCTGGTCACATTATGGGGATAGTTAAAAAAGGTGTTGTGATCGGAATAGACACATGCAAAGCAGGCCTTGAAGATGGTGATCAATTTATTATTCCTTCAACAAAAGGGGTGTTGAGATATTTAAAAACAGCGCGAAGCAGGCCAATGTGGCAAGTGTTGAAAAATTAATGTCGGTAGGAAATTCTAATATTTTAAATTGGGATAATGAAGAAGTTTTAATAAAGCATGGTTTGCTTTATAAAATGCAGGAATGGGCATACAAAGAGGAAGTACGTATTGTAAAAAATATTAGCGATGCTCAATTCGGGTATCACTTTTCTACAAAAATACATGCATATATCAATGACCAACTTTGGCAAAGAGTCCAATTGCAAACGCGTCCAATTTATACGTTAAAATTGCCTGAAGAAGCCTTTGTTGAAGTATATGTTGGGAAAAATGCATATATTGATCTTAGAAGAAAGCAAGAGCTTGTGAAGCCAGTAATTGATCATAAGGTAGATCAGTTTGAATTGCTGAAAGATCTATGTATTCAATTTAATATTGGTTTGAAATGTATTTCATTAGATTTGGAAACTTGGCTTTAAAAGCGACTCCAATTTAATCTGATGATTTGAGTTGTAGGTGGTTTCAAAACTCCTATATTTGTGTCATCTGTGTTGAATTTAGGTTGTGATAGAGTAGGCATTATTCATGCTGCATGGAGTGTGTAATTGCAATGAAAATATCAAAAATCTCTCTTTTACTCGCTCTTTGTCTACCAGTGGTGAGTTTTGCACAAGAGGCAGATATAACACTGCCTGAGTTAAAGCCTTTACCTGATGTTCGGATATCCATGCAGCGGATGCTTCGCTCGACTGAAGGACGCTATTTCTTAGATTTGTATGCTGGTATATGGAATCCGCATGGGACTTTGACTGATCTGCAAGAGCCCAAACAAATTAACTTTAAAGGGACTCAAAAAGCTGATTTTATAGATCTGAATTCAGTCAATGTTGTGACTGAACAAAGTGCGGCAACTGCTTATCGATTGGCAGGAACCTTGAATGCAAATACAGGCTCGTTTAAAGCTGAACTGATGGAAAAAACGGCATCACCATCTACAAGTTATCTACAGTTTGAACCTGCGTTTAAAGCAGTAGATAAACCTATCCTGTTGTTTAAGTTCTATGGAGTGCAATCCGCAGATCAGCCTTATGGCAAATCTCTAAAGCGCGTAGATGTAATAAATAAGTCAAATGGCGAGGTACTACAGTCATTACAAGGCTTTAATGCCTTTGGGAATAGTATGGGATTCTTAGATGTAAACTTTGATGGATACTATGATGTTGTACTCTCAGACACTTCTGATGGTCGAAAAATAGAAGATAAGCGATTTATTTATTGGATGTACAATCCTAAAACGAAGAATTTTCAACGCTCACCGCAATTGGAGAAAATTGCTGGCTTCCCAAAATTAAAAGGAGAGCTGCAGCAGATCGACTTTGGATCAGGTCAAATCTTTCGAGTCGATCAAGGATTGCTTTATCCAGTCAGTGAGTAAGTTAAATTTTTTAAAAAGCCCCATAACTTGGGGCTTTTTTATTTATAGAATTTTCTAAAGAAGAATTCAGGCAGTTTTAAAAGAGGTAGTCCGTATTTTGAATAAAAAAGCAAAGTAAAATGAGTGTTGAAAGAGAGGCGGTGAATTTCTATATATGTGATAAATCACGTAATAAATGAGATTCTAAAAATTTGAAAAACAAAAACTGAAATTTCAATAAAGAAAATATGATTTACAAAAGCTTAACATTGGAAACTAAGACGTGTTTCAAAACCTGTAATTTAATACAAAGGCTCAGTATTTGGTGACGTAATTCTTGTATTGCGTTTCAAAAGACATACCTGAAAGTAGTGATTATATATTTAAGATTCTATTTAAAATTTAAATTTAATCGGTCTTTACTATTAATATAGTTGAATATTCATGTAATATTGTTTTGTTTGAAAATTATTTTGAACTATTTCACAAATATTTGATGAAATATGTAACAGCCTATATTATTTTTAATGTTACTAAATTTAATAAAAACAATTAGATATAATATACCAAAAAATAGGGATATGAAAAAAATCCCCAAAATTTGGGATAAAGAGAAAAATTAAATAAAAATATAAAAATTAAAAATATTTAATATATTACAAACATATAATTTAAATATTTGTAAAAAATAATATTACATGAATATTCGTGTGAAATTTCCATATTGGGTTCTTTTTTTCTCAACATGATTAAGAATGAATCAGCACCTAGGGAAAGTAAGATTAATTAGTTTTTCTTAATAAATATCCTTTGATGCACATACTAATAAATCTCATATGAGAATGGAGAAGTGAAATGTCTACATCTAAAATTTTAACCGCAGTACTATCTGCAACATTGTTCGTAGCACTTCCAGCAACATCTGCAATCGCTGGTGGTAAAAAAGAATCTAAACAATGTGGCGGTGCGCCGTGTGAAGGCGAAATCGACATCGAGTTACAGATTCTGAAAGCATGTGAGCTTTTGGTAGGTAAAGACATCAAACTCGTTGAAGACAGTTATACAGGTGCTAGTAGCTTTCAAGTTACAACAAACACTCCATATACACTGAATTTATCTACAATGAATGCAGGCACAAGTGCAGATACTTTTGTAAAACATGAAACGACTACTGATAAAGTAGCTACAAAAATCACGACTACAAAAGGTGGTGTGAATTATCCAATCGGCTCTACACCTGTAGCTGGTATGAGTGTTGATAACTTCACAGTATCTGTTGCTCCAAAAACTGCAATTTCAGCGACTCAACGTGCTGGTACATACAAAGATACTTTATATATTAAAGTAGCTTACTAATCCAAATTTAGGGAGTTGATTCTACACAGTTAGGGTCAACTTCTTTTTATTTTGAATTGATAATAATATTTAAATGTACTGGGGTGAGTATATGAAAAGTTTATTCAAAGTCGTTTCATTAAGTTTAATGACTTGCTTATTGAGTGCACAAATATTTGCAGGTATTTCAATTAGCCCTGTGCAATTATATTTAACCGATAAATCTAAACAACGCAGTGCGACATTTACTTTGGAATCGAAAGGGGATGATGAGACACCACGTATTTTTGAAGCTAAAGCATTTAAATGGACTCAAAATGCTGCAGGTGAAGATATTCTTTCACCTGAATCCAATATTATTATCAATCCGAAAAATTTCATTCTAAAACCAAACTCAAAACAAATGGTTCGTGTGGGTTTTACTCAATCTGTAGAGAGTATGAATCTACAACAAGAAGAAGCATGGCGTATTATTTATACTGAGCTACCTCAAGTGACGAACTCTGAATCGAAAATTGCACTGTTATTAAGTATTAATGTGCCATTTTTTGTCGGCAAACAAGAACCCGCTTATTTAAAATTTATTGCCAAAAAAATGAATGGTCGCACCATTATTCAGGTTGAAAATTTAGCAAAATCACACATTCAAATCCAAAAACTTTATGTCATCGATAAAAGCAAGAAAACAGTCGCTGAATCTTCCGATATGAAATATTTATTGGCATTAGGTAAAAACCAATACGACATCGGGAATGTTTCTTTACAAGGCGCTAGTAATTATAAAGTCGTTGTGGAAACAGATAAAGGTGACACTCCTTTGGAGTTTAATTTAGTTGAGTAGTGGCTATGAACAGAATTACATTGCTTCTATATTGTATTTTATGTGCTAATTCTGCTCATGCAGAAGCCGTTGATATGCCTGATGATTTGTTTCCAACCAGTATTTGGGTAAACGAAGTAGACCGCAAGAGCGAAGTATTATTACTGACTGAAAATAACAAGTTTTATATAGAGTGCGCAGATCTTGATAAGCTGCAAATCAAAGTAGAAATTCTGAAACGACATGCAACTAAAAATTCATTTTGTTTGGTAACGGATCAAGATATTCAATCTGGATTTGATCCTCAATTGCAAGCTATCAAAATTAATCTTCCATCAAAATATTTCTTTGGGCTAGAAACTGATACCTTAATCAGCCAGCCGACGCCTGCAAATTTTGGTGCATTTCTTAATTATGAAATGCATTTTGAAAATAATACTCAACATAATAATTTTGGTGTGCTACCTGAACTGGGCGTGTTTAAAGACAATTGGATTTTAAGAAATAATGCCTTTTATCGAAATAATAAAGGTGATGATTATCGTGAAGAAAAATTCGTCAGGTTAAATAGTAGTCTTGAGTTTGATTTTTCTAAAAGTGCGACCAAACTGGTTATTGGTGATACGACCTCTGTATATAGTGCATTAATTCATGGTGTGCGATTTGGTGGTTTGAGTTTTGGTACAGACTATACGTCACGCCCAGATTTTGTGTATTGGAATATTCCAAGTCTAAAAGGCAGTGCGGTTTTACCTTCGACTGTTGATTTATATATTGATGGCGTAAATATTTATCAGAAAAAGATTTCACCTGGAGATTATAACTTACAAACAGGTGCCAATATTGAAAGTGCCGGTACAGCGCAAATGGTTGTACAAGATGTATTGGGGAATACTACTGTTAGAAGCTTCCCGGTATTAATTAGTAGTAAATTGCTTAAAGAAGATTTAAATGATTACAACATATCATTAGGGAAACTACGCTTCAGTTATGACGAAGAAAATAGTGATTATCGCGATTTTTTTAGTTCAGCCTATTGGCGTAGAGGTGTCACCAGTCGTACCACGTTGGGTGCAAGTGCAACCTATAGTGACAAAGTAAAAAATGCAGGACTGCTATGGACGCAAGCGGTCAATCGATGGTTTGTTTTAGACAGTATTTTTTTAGGCAGTAAAACCGATGACGACGATGGCTATTCTGCTGGTTTTGCTATCAGTCGTAATTTCGGGAAACTCAATTTTGGTGTGAGTTCTCGTTACGCTACAAATGATTATCGGGCGTTGGGTTATGAAGATAATCATATTTTTCCAAAATTTGAAAATATGGCGTATTTGAGTTTTGCTAATTTTCCATTCTTTCAAAATTTAAACCTGAACTATATCGAACAAACCCAGTATGAATCTAATGATCCTTTATTTGAATTAGAGGATCGCAAAATGCTCACAGTGGGTGTGAGTCGCGAAATCACACAGAATTTAATGTATACCGCCAATTATTTTAAAGAATTTGGTGATAGCGATGACTCAGGTGCCTTTATTACATTTTCTTATAATTTTGGTGGTGGTAAACGTATTCAGGCTGATGCAGGTACCAATAAATCCGGCGGTGTACGTTTCATCCAAAATGCATTTGGTGAATATGGTGCAAATTATGCGCTCGGTGTGGATTATCGTAATGATGAAACGGTATTAAATGCCTATGGTGGTTTGTCCACTAATGTTGGTGATTTAACCTTGAGTCATCTCTATAGTGAAAATGATTCAACAACCCAGGTTGGCTACCGTGGTGCTATGGTGTGGTTGGGCGGTCAATACGCATTGACCAGTTTTGTAGATAATGCCTTTGCTTTAGTGAATGTTGGTGGTCGTGAAGATATTGATGTCATGCGATCAATGTCTCCAGTCGCGAAAACCAATAAAAAAGGCTATGCCTTTGTACACGATATTGTTCCTTATATTAATTACGATATTTCATTTGATGAAAATCAATTGCCGATCGAAAGCAAAGTTCCAAATGCTGCACATCGTTTAGTTGCGTTAAGACAGCGTGGTTATAGCATTAATTTTTCAGTATTTGATACACAACAAATATTGGTCAAAATATTGGATGAACAAGGTCATCAATTTGTTGCAGGAAGTGAAGTTGCAATTGATACCCCAGAAGCGGATGTTTATCCAGTGGGTTCAGATGGCACGGTGATGTTATATGGTTTGGTTGAAGGCTACTACAAGTTGACGGTGAGGACCAGTGGTGGTCGATCTTGCCAAACAGCATTAACAGTGCCGAAAAAGGTAGAAAACCAAACTCCTGAATTAATTACATTGCAGTGTAAATAAAGGAGTATTTCCAATGAAAAGTATTTTACTCATCTCAGCAGCGTTATTTAGTTCAATGACATTTGCAGCACCGAGTCGTTGTGAAATGGGACGAATCAGTGAAACCAATATGCGCTTGGCGAATTACTATAATAGTCAAGCGGCAAGTTCATTTAGTGTCGATTGTTCCGGTAAATACCGCATACGCTTTAATAGTCGTAATTTGCAGGATACTTCGGGCAGTAGTTTTGTGACGAATGGCCCGATTAAGCTCAAAACACGGATGACTGTTTCAGGTGCGATGGAAAATTTGTGGAATGTTTCTACAGAGCAAGGCGCTGGCAAAAATAACTATGTGATTGCTGTGCGTTTGGTGGAGCGAGTGAATGCAACGACACCTGCAGGAATCTACCGCGATACAGTCTTTGTAAATATGGTGTTTTGAGTTGCTTAGCGACAAAATTTATTTCAAGCCCAAGGTAGCTATATGCGGAGTGCTGATTTCGTTCATACCGCTAGATTGAAGCTTGATGATAGATATTTAGGTGAATCTTGGGCTTTAATCTAAGTAGCTTAATTTTCTGCTATGCGTATAAAGTCAGAAATGAAGGAAATTTGATTTCAGCATATGCTTCCCCGATAACAACTTTAGATACCGTTTTAATCAGTTATTTGATGAGCTCGATATACACGCTAAATGGTCAGTTCCTGCAAAATGGGAAGTGGATGTTACCCCATTGGAATGTCTAAGCTTACAGCGTGTAGCTGAAGAAGCATTAACCAATATTGTGAAGCATAGTCATGCGACCGTGGTGCAGATCCGAATTTATTATGAAAACTCGGCGTTGATAATGGAAGTTGAAGACAATGGCGTGGGGGGTGATGTGGATCTGGTTAATCAAGCTGGTTTGAGTGTGGGGCTTCGTAGTATGAGTGGGTGTTTAGAAAGGATGAACGCAGATATGCAAATCACTTGTCGTGTGGGTCAGACGATTTTAAAAGTGATTAAAAATTACGGATAAATCATGATTTTGTAGATGAGATAAGATAATTTCTTTCAATAAACTGTCATCAAATAATCATCAAAATGCAAAAAACTGCTGCTTAAACTGTGGATAAACATTTATAAGAAGCATGTAAGATCATGACAGAATCGGCTATCAATTTAGGGCGTATGCAGGATGAACCTGCACGCTTTCAGTTCCAATTTAAGCATTTGCAATCACGAATGGATGTGCAAACGGTCTCAACTTTAATCCGTCCAGGTCTAAAAATCGCCATTGTTACAGATACGTGGGCGCCAGAAATTAATGGTGTTGCACATTCTTTATTGCAGTTGTGTAAAGGCTTGCAGCAACAAGGCAACTCAATATTTTTAATACGTCCTGAACAGTCCGAAAGTTGTCAGGATTTCAAACCTGATCAAGAGTGTTTGGTTCGAGCGCAGTCGATTCCTAAATATTCAGGTTTACAATTTGGCTGGCCGCAATTGATCAAACTCAGTAAAGCTTTAAAAAAAGCCCAAGTCGACATTGTGCATATAGTCACTGAAGGGCCTTTGGGTTTTGCCATACTTCAATTGGCGCGTTCTTTACACATCCCTGTGTCTAGTGGTTTTCACTCGGCCTTTCATGACTTTAGTCGTTTCTTTGATTTAGCGTTTTTAATGAAGCCTGTACAACATTATTTACGATGGTTTCATAACAATACTCAACTCACCTGTGTCCCGAGCCAAGATACTGCGGATGCCTTGCATCGATTAGGTTTTAGTTGTCCATTAGTGGTGGTGGGGCGAGGTGTGGACCATAGTCGATTTTCTCCCTCACATTATCGAGCAGAACTGAGACAACAGTGGCAAGCAGATGAACATACCCGCGTGATGCTCTATGTCGGAAGGCTATCTCCTGAAAAAGAGGTAGATGTTTTAATTTCAGCCTATCGTTCGATGTTGGCTATGGATGCACGAACGAAATTGGTCATTGTGGGTGATGGGCCTGATCGTGAACGACTAATGCAACTGGCAAAATCACTAGATGTTATTTTTATGGGAAGTTTAAGTGGTCAGGCTTTATCGCAAGCCTATGCTAGTGCGGATGTTTTTGTTTTCGCAAGTCAGGTTGAGACTTTTGGTAATGTGGTTTTGGAGGCAATGGCCAGCGGATTGCCGGTGATTGCATATAATGCTGCATGTGCCCAACTGCACGTGAGAAATCAGCAAACGGGATGGTTATGTCATTTATCCCGAACCGATGAATTTATACGTCTTATGCAGCAATTGCCGCAACGCGCTAAATTAAAAACCATGGGCATCGAGGCGGCAAACGACGCAGCTAAAATCGGATGGCAATATCCTGTACAGCAATTTGAGCAAGCGCTATATCGCGTGGTGGACCAAGCCAGGATGAGCCAATGGAGCTAGCGCTATTGGTTGTATAGAGAAGTTGAGCATCCTCATAATCAATATTCATTGAACTGTCATCAAAGCATCATTGCACTGTCAAAAAGAGAACCTAAGCTAAGTTAAACACAGAACTAAACTTGTAAAAATAACAACACAAATCTAGCTCAACCCCAACACAGTCAGGCTTTGACTGTAGATAGGAGATTAGCGATGAATTTTAAAAATGCAAAAACAAGAATGCTGCATCTCGATTTAAAAGGCTGTATTTATCTCAATCATTTTTCACATCAACAAGTTGTTGCTGACATATTTAAAATGGTGAGTCGACTTGGTGATGGTGTGTTTTGGTATGTCATGTTGGCGACGGTTTGGATCGTGCAGGGCATCTCCTACAGTGTACAAATCCTCTATGTGTTGCTGGGTGGTTCCGTCGGCACCACGATCTATAAACTCCTCAAAAAGAAAACTGTGCGCCCAAGACCGTACCAAGTGCATCAAGTGATTCGCTTAGGTGAACGCCCTCTAGATCATTTTAGCTTTCCATCAGGGCATACTCTACATGCGGTCATGGCAACAACAGTGCTGGGCTATATTCAACCCATGTTGTTGGTCTTAATGTTGCCTTTTAGCTTATTGGTGGCATTATCTCGCATGATCTTAGGTTTGCATTACCCGAGTGATGTTGCTGTCGGTGCTGCTATAGGTGCTGCAGTGGGTGCGGCGATTATTCTCTGTGCACCTCTTTTGGGTTTGGTTTTATAGTTTGATGTGGACATCACAATTGCAAAATCTGGTAATAAAAAAATTAAAAGGGTTTATCACGTCCAATTGCTGAAATTTGTTAAAGTAAGCCATCATTCTATAGACGATGTTAGGAAGACCCATGGGTTTACGCTGGACAGATACCATTGATATCGCAATTGAGCTGTATGAAGCTCACCCTGATGTTGATCCGCAATGGATTCGCTTTACTGACCTACATGCATGGGTATGTGCATTGCCAAATTTCACTGATGACCCTGAAAAGTCGACTGAAGGTCTGCTTGAGGGAATTCAGATGGCCTGGATTGATGAGGCAAGTTAATCCCTACATCGAAAAAAGCAATTTTTTTGTATAGCAAAAGCAGAAAATAGCGCATTATTCGGTATAATGCGGCAAATTTTTCACGTCAAATTGACTTAAGGAGCCTCTCATGGCTATTGAACGTACTTTATCTATCGTTAAACCAGACGCAGTTGCTAAAAACCACATCGGCGACATCTTTGCTCGTTTCGAAAAAGCTGGTCTTCAAATCGTTGCAACTAAAATGAAACACTTGACTCAAGCTGAAGCTGAAGGCTTCTACGCTGAGCACAAAGAACGTGGTTTCTTTGGTGACCTAGTTGCATTCATGACTTCTGGTCCAGTTGTAGTTTCAGTTCTTGAAGGCGAAAACGCAGTTCTTGCTCACCGTGAAATCCTTGGCGCAACTAACCCTAAAGAAGCTGCTCCTGGTACTATCCGTGCAGACTTCGCTGTAAGCATCGACGAAAACGCTGCTCACGGTTCTGACTCTGTAGCATCTGCTGATCGTGAAGTTAACTACTTCTTCGCTCAAACTGAGATCGCTCCACGTACTCGTTAATTCGAAGTATTCAAACCAGATAAGTGGTATACTGCTTGTCTGGTTTTTTTATTCTCTGAATAATTCTTTGCTCAATAACTGAGCTTCTCCTTTGATCTTTAGACATGGTTTAGGTAAATACACATGAGTACTGAAGTAGTCGCTACATCAGCTGTTTCTGATGCACAGCAACAATCTCCATCCGCTCCTACGCAGCAAAATACTGTGGAGAAAGTGAATTTACTGGGCATGTCACGTCCGCAAATGGAAAAATTCTTCGAAGAAATGGGGGAGAAGAAATTCCGTGCTGGGCAGGTGATGAAATGGATTCATCAGTTCTTCGTGACTGATTTTGCTGAAATGACCAATATTTCTGGTAAATTACGTGAAAAACTAGAAAAGATTTGTGAAATTAAAGCGCCTGAAGTGGTGCATAAAAATTATTCAAAAGACGGTACTCGTAAATGGGTGTTCCGTGTAGGTGATGGTGCAGGTTCATTGGTTGAAACCGTGCTCATTCCTGCAGAAGATAAAACCGGCGCACGTAAGACCTTGTGTATTTCGTCACAAGTGGGCTGTGCTCTGGACTGTTCATTCTGTTCAACTGGGAAACAAGGTTTTCAACGTGACTTGAGTCAAGCTGAAATTATTGGACAGCTTTGGATGGCGAACTTCTCTTATATGGAAGATGTGCCAGTTGCGGATCGTGAACGTTCAGTGACCAACGTGGTGATGATGGGCATGGGTGAGCCGCTGTTGAACTATGATGCTGTATTGAATTCAATGCGTATCATGTTGGATGACTTTGCGTATGGTATGTCGAAGCGTCGTGTGACTTTATCAACCTCAGGTGTAGTGCCTAAAATTGACCAATTGGCACAAGACATTGATGTAGCCTTGGCAATTTCACTTCATGCGCCAAATGATGAATTACGCAACGAACTTGTTCCGATCAATAAAAAATATCCGTTGGAACAGTTGATTGCAGCGTGTCAGCGTTATATCGCCAAAGATGGTAATGAAAGTTCTCGTAAACACGTGACTATCGAATACGTGATGTTAGATGGTGTAAATGACCATCCTGAACATGCACAGCAAATGTTAAAGCTATTGAAAAACTTACCAAGCAAAATTAATTTAATTCCGTTTAACCCGTTCCCGCATGCGCCATACGGTCGTTCAAGCCGTAACCGTATTATTTCTTTCCAAAAAACTTTGTCTGATGCCGGTTTTGTGTGTACGATTCGTCAGACACGTGGTGATGATATCGATGCTGCGTGTGGACAACTCGTGGGGCAAGTTGCTGACCGTACTCGTCGTGCGGAGCAATGGAAAAAGAAAGTTGCGCAGCAAAATGAGATACTGCGCTCACAAGGATAATAAAGAGGCAGCCAATTGAAAAAGTTAACGTATAAGTTCACTTTCGTTTCAGCTTTATGTGCATCGGTTTTGGCATTAACAGCATGTCAAACGCCTGAGATTGGGAAAAAAGACCCAGAGAAAGCCGTAAAAATCAGAACGCAATTGGCTGTTGAACACTTAAAAGCAGGGGATTTGGACTCTGCTAAACGCGCATTAGATCAGGCTTTAGAGGTGGATTCTCGTGATTCTCAGGCCAATATGATGATGGGTGTCTTACTACAGCGAGAAGGCAGCCCAGCCAACTTAGAAAAAGCAGATAGTTATTTTAAGCGTGCAATTTCAGCAGACTCAAAAAATTCTCAAGCACGTAACAACTACGGTACGTATTTATATCAAGTTGAGCGCTATAATGATGCGATTGAACAGTTCAGCATCGCAGGTTCAACTTTAGGTTATGATCAACGTTTCAAAGCATTGGAAAATTTAGGTCGTATTTACCTGAAAGTGGGTGATGTGGCGAATGCTGAAAAATCATTCAAACAAGCTTTGCAGGCTAATCGTGATTCTTATGTTTCAATGTTAGAGTTGTCTGAAATCTTTTATTTGAATCAGCAGTTCCCTGCTGCCACACAAATGTATGAACAATTTGTACGTGCAGTAGGACAAAAAAATCAGGGTGCGCGTGCACTCTGGATTGGCATTCGAACAGCGCGTGCCAATGGCGACAATTTGGGTATGCAAGTACTGGTCAATCAGTTACGTGCTTTGTTCCCAGAAAGTCCTGAATACCAACGCTATTTGCAATTACAGTACAGTACTGAGGCCGTATGGAAGTAAATCCTAATTCACCGCAATCGAATGGTTCGAGCGTAGCTCCAAATGCATTAGGAAATGTACAACGCCCAGGTGAGTATTTACGTCAAGTACGTATTACGCAAAAACTGGAACTTGAAGCTGTCGCATCAGAACTCAATATTCCATTAAAAACACTGACTGCACTTGAGCAAGATGATTATAAGTCATTGCCTGAAGCGACCTTTATTAAAGGTTACTACCGCACTTATGCCAAATATTTAAAAGTTGATGCAACCAATATCATTCAACGTTTTGATGATATTTATGCTAACGATACGGGATTGTTGCCAAATCACGCGTTAAACAATTCACCGATTAAAATTATGGGTAAATTACCCGGTTCTAACCGTGACCGTAATCGTAAATGGATCAAACGGGGTCTGATTGCATTGGCGGTGTTGGTAGTCATTGGTGCGATCGTGGCAGCGATTCAGGGCATGACCTCGGGCAGCGATAATGAAGACGCTGTGACCAGTGATGTCGCTTCAGAAGTTCAAGTCCTCGACATGAATGGTGGAAATGCAGCGGTCAGCGGTGATCAATTGACATTGACCTTCAGTAGCCCAACTTCAGTACATATTGTTGATTCGACGGGTAAGGTGTTGGCGACAGGTCGTCAAGCATCGACGCTCAACTTAAACGGTGAAACACCATTCCAAATTCGTTTGGATGATGCAACAGCAGTGTCATTAAGCTTAAATAATGAAAATATTTCATTGTCACCATATACCGTAAACGGCAAAGCAGATTTCCGTTTATCACGTTAAGGGACAACAGAGCAGACTGAACAATGATTGAAAATCCAATTAAGCGCCGTCCAACGCGTAAAATTAAAGTAGGTTCGGTGTATGTCGGTGGTGATGCGCCGATCAGCATCCAAAGTATGACCAATACTGAAACTTGTGATGTCGAAGCGACCGTGGCACAGATTCAGCGCTGTGTAGACGTCGGTGCGGACATCATGCGTGTTTCTGTACCGAGTATGGAAGCTGCTGAAGCTTTTGGTGAAATTCGTAAACGTGTGCAAGTGCCATTGGTTGCCGATATTCACTTTGATTATAAAATTGCTTTACGTGTTGCAGACCTTGGTGCAGATTGTTTGCGTATTAACCCGGGTAATATTGGCTCAGAAGCTAAAATTCGTGAAGTGGTAGCTGCTGCACAACATAATGACATCTCTATGCGTATTGGTGTCAATGCCGGTTCACTGGAAAAAGATATTCAAAAGAAATATGGTGAGCCTACAGGTCAGGCTTTGCTTGAATCTGCAATGCGCCATATTGATATTTTAGACCGTTTAAATTTCCATGAATTTAAAGTGTCAGTCAAAGCATCGAATGTCTTTCTGACGATGGATGCGTACCGTTTGTTATCTAAACAAATTGATAACCCATTACACTTGGGTGTGACTGAAGCAGGTGTCTACCGCACGGGTTCAGTCAAATCTGCTATCGCTTTAGGCGGTTTGTTGATGGAAGGCATTGGTGACACCATGCGTATTTCATTGGCAGCAGAGCCTGAAGAAGAAATCAAAATTGGCTTTGATATTTTAAAATCATTGGGCTTACGTTCAAACGGCATTAACTTTATTGCATGCCCAAGTTGTTCACGCCAAGAATTTAATGTCATCAAAGTCATGCAAACATTGGAAGAGCGTTTAGAAGATATTCGTACCCCAATGGATGTATCGGTGATTGGTTGTAAAGTAAATGGTCCGGGTGAAGCCAAAGAAGCCGATATTGGTGTAGTAGGTGCAAGTCCGCGTTCACTGGTGTATCGTAATGGCGAAAAGAGCCATTTAATTGACACAAATCAGTTGGTTGACGAAATCGAAGCGATGGTTCGTCAACGTGTTAGCGATCTTGAAGACGCTAAAGCTAAAGAGATTATTCGCACAAGTTTTTCTGAGTAGATCATGAGTTCAATCGTCGCAATCAAAGGTTTTAATGACATTCTCCCTACGCAAAGTCCTGCATGGAGACGTCTAGAACAGCATCTATCTAGCCTGATGGATGCTTATGGTTATCAGCAAATTCGCTTGCCGATTGTGGAGCAGACTCATCTGTTCAAACGTTCTATTGGTGATGCAACGGATATCGTTGAAAAAGAAATGTACACATTCTTAGATAAAGGTAATCCGCCTGAGTCTTTGACTTTGCGTCCAGAAGGAACAGCAGGGTGTGTGCGTGCAATGCTTGAACATAACTTACTTCGTGGTGCTACACCGCGTGTATGGTATGTTGGCCCAATGTTTCGCTATGAAAAACCACAAAAAGGTCGCTACCGTCAGTTCCATCAATTTGGCGTAGAAACCTTTGGTGTTGCAACACCAGATCAAGATGCAGAATTGATTTTAATGACTGCACGTTTGTGGAAACGCATGGGCGTTGCAGATAAAGTTCAATTAGAACTCAATACTTTAGGTGAGTCTGATGAACGTGCAGCTTATCGTGCAGCATTGGTTGAATTCTTAGAGTCACATAAAAATGACTTAGATGAAGATTCACAGCGTCGTCTAACCACGAATCCACTGCGTATTTTGGATTCTAAAGATGCAAAAACACAAAGCATTTTGGAAAATGCGCCAAAACTTCACGACTTTATGGGTGAAGAAACGTTGGCTCACTTTGCTCAATTACAGCAGTATTTGACTGATGCTGGTATTGGTTTTGTGATCAATCAAAAATTGGTTCGTGGTCTCGACTACTACAACAAAACGGTCTTTGAATGGACAACTACACACTTAGGTTCTCAAGGAACGGTATGTGCTGGTGGTCGTTATGACGGTTTAGTCGGTCAGCTTAAAGGTAAAGCAGACCAGTCTGTGCCTGCTGTTGGTTTTGCAATGGGTATGGAGCGTTTGCTTCTTCTCCTTGAACAAGTGGAAGACAATACCCCAGTGCGTGACTGTGAGCTATTCTTGGTTTCAGATCCTGCAACTCAAGGTAAAGCGTTGGTGCTTGCTGAACAAATACGTGATCAACTTGAAGCAGCGGGTAGTAACATTCGCTTAAAAGTTGGTTCACAAGGTTCAATGAAATCGCAAATGAAAAAAGCTGACCAATCGGGTGCTTTATTTGCTGTGATTTACGGTGAACGTGAGCAAGCAGCAGGGCAAGTGCTGGTAAAAGAGCTAGCGATTGCAGAACAACACGAAGTGAATGTGGCAGACTTTGTTGCCTTCATTATCGAAAAAATTTCTTCAAAATAATCCCTATAACATAAGGAAAAAGGTAATTTCATGAGCGCATTGAGTGAAGAAGAACAACTTGATAATTTAAAATCGTTTGCTAAAAAATATGGCTCTGCCATTGTTAGCGGCATTTTAATTGCGTTGATTGCCTTTTTCGGATGGGAATACTGGCAGAAGAAAACTTTGGCTGAATCGCAAATGCAAACAGCCAAAGTCCAGCAGTTAATGGATGATGCTCAGTCGGCGACGGGTGACGCTTTTACACAACTTTCTGCGACTGCAGATAAAATTGTAAAAGAAGCGCCAGATTCGCCACAAGCCATCCAAACTCAGTTGCTTATGGCAAAATTGGCGTATGATAAAGCCGATTATGCCAATGCTGAGAAAGCTTTGAAAAAAGTTGAAAATTCAAAAGTTGATGATGCAGGCTTAATTCAATTGGTGAAATTACGTTTGGCGTATGCACAATTGGCGCAAAAGAAATTTGATGAAGCATTAAAAACCTTAGAAGCAGTTAAAGAACCTGCTTTTCAAGCGACTGCAGATGAAGCCCGTGGCGACGTCTATGTTGCGAAAAATGATATCGAAAATGCAAAGAAAGTTTATCAAAGTGCATGGGATGCTTTGGTTGAGCGACAAGAAGAACGTCAAATTTTACAAATTAAACTCGAAAGTGTAGGCGTTTTAGTTGATGATCCTGAAATTGAACGTCCGATTATAGATACACAAGTGGAAGCAACTGAATGAATAGAAAATACAAAATTACCTGTGCGCTGACAGTTTTAACACTTGCTTTGGCTGGTTGTGCAAATAAAGGAAAAGTAGAAAAAGTAAAACCAAATCCTTTACCAAAATTGGAACAGGCAAAAACTTTAGCACCTGTATTTTCAAACAGTGTGGCTTCAACTGAAGAAGCAGATCCACTGCGTTTACGTATGGATGCAGATAATGGCGTTGTTTTTAGCGTAAATCCTAATGGTGAAGTTCAAGCCTACAAAGGCAAAGAGCGTTTATGGCAGAAGAAAATCTCTAAACAAGGTTTGACTGCAGGTGTAGAAGCAGCTGACGGAATTGTGGTTGTTGGTAGTGCAAAAGGTCAATTATTTGCATTAGATCAGGCAACAGGTGAACAAAAGTGGACTGCGCAATTAACCGGCGCGTTACTTTCACCGTCATTGATTCAAGCAGGTCGCGTTATTTCAGTTACCAATGATGGTACGGTATACGCAAACGATGTGGCAACGGGCCAACAAACTTGGACCTATAACTTGCCAAATGTGCAGTTTAGTTTACGTGGTATGGCAGCACCGGTATCACTCGATGCGCGTCATGTTCTCATCGCTTCTTCAAATGCCTATATCTATGTGATTGATGCATTGAGCGGTATTCCGAAAATGCAGCGTCGTGTTGCAGTGTCAGACGGTCGTTCAGATGTACAACGTCTCATTGATATTGACGGTGAACCGACTGTAGCAGGTCAATTTTTAATTACCACCAGTTACCAAGGCCAAGTGACAGCACTTGATCTTGCATCACAACAAGTGATCTGGAGTAATGATGCGAGCAGTATTCAGCGTCCTGAAGTTGCAGGCAATGGTGTCTTTGTGACACAAACTGATGGTAAAATTGTGGCTTACGAAATTACCACTGGTCAAACATTGTGGGAAAATGACCAATTGCTTAATCGTAATTTGAGTAACCCAGTGATGTTAGGTCAAGACCTTGTGGTTGGTGATCTGGATGGTGTACTTCACTTAATCAACCCAGCGACAGGTGAGTTGGTTGGTCGTTCTAAAACCAGTGGTGAAGTGCGTTCACTACGTGTAATTGACAACCAATTATATGTGTCGACACGTAAGGGTGCATTAAGCATTTGGCAGAACCGTTAATTTTTCTGCGGCTTATGTTAAAATAAGCCAAACCGTATTTTTAACGCGGGGGATTGAATCATCAATGCCCCGTGTTTTTATTTATTTTAGGCATTTATCCTATTTCCATTCTTCCTAAGCTTTCTGATGTTCAGACCAGACCAAACTGGCTGATCTGGAATAAAGGTTAATCTATGAAACCCGTAATTGCGCTCATTGGTCGTCCGAACGTCGGAAAATCAACGTTGTTTAACCAGATAACCAAGAGCCGTGATGCTCTCGTTGCTGACTTTGCCGGTCTGACTCGTGACCGTAAATATGGTGACGCGACTTATCAAAATAAATCTTTCATTGTCGTTGATACTGGGGGTATTGGCGAAACTGAAGGTGGTATCGATTCGTACATGGCAGAACAGTCAAAAACTGCCATTAATGAAGCAGATATTATTGTCTTCGTGGTCGATGCGCGCGCAGGCCTATTGGCATCTGATGAGCAAATTGCACGTGACTTACGTACGCTAGGTAAAAAAGTTTATCTTGTTGCCAACAAAGTTGATGGTGTTCATGCCGAAGCAGCTTTAGTTGAATTCTTCAAATTGGGTATGGGTGAACCACTTCAAGTGGCTGCCAGCCATGGTCGTGGTGTTCAGCAAATGCTTGAAGAAGTGTTAGCTGAAGTGCCTGAAGATGAAAGTGAAGAACAACACGATAAAGACACAGGCTTACGTTTAGCGATTATTGGTCGTCCAAACGTGGGTAAATCGACTTTAGTGAACCGTTTGTTGGGTGAAGATCGTGTGGTTGCATTTGACCAGCCGGGTACTACACGTGACTCAATTTATATTCCATTTGAACGTGACGGTCGTAAATACACATTAATCGATACTGCGGGTGTACGTCGTAAAGGTAAAGTGGACGAAATGATCGAGAAATTCTCGATTGTGAAAACTTTACAAGCGATGAAAGATGCGCATGTTGTGGTTATTGTTGTCGATGCACGTGAAGGGATCGTTGAGCAAGACTTGCATTTGATCGGTTATGCGCTTGAAGCAGGCCGTGCGATGGTGATTGCCATCAACAAATGGGACAACATGTCTGACTATGACCGTAAACAGTGTAAATTAGATGTTGAACGTCGTTTTGACTTTATTCCATGGGCAAAAATTCACTTAATTTCTGCACTTCACGGTACAGGTGTTGGTGATCTTTATCCATCGATCCACCGTGCTTATGATTCTTCGCATTTGAAAGTATCACCTGCGAAAATCACTCAGATCTTGAATGATGCAACTGATGCGCACCAACCACCAATGGTTCAAGGTCGTCGTATCAAAATGCGTTATGCGCATATTGGCGGACAAAATCCACCGACGATTGTGATTCATGGTAACAAGGTCGATAAAACGCCAAATGACTATCGTCGTTACCTAGAAAACGTGTTCCGTAAAGTTTATAAACTTGAAGGTACGCCAGTCAAAATTGAATTTAAAACCTCTGATAACCCATTTGAAGGTCGTAAGTCGCAAATCGATGAGCGTACGGCTGCACGTAAACGTCGTTATGTTCAGAAGTTCAAAAAGGCGGAAAAGAAATTCAAACGCTAAGTTTAGATGAACAAAAAAAGCCTGCAGATATGCAGGCTTTTTTATTTCACTTTATTTATCTAAAAAGATGTAGAAATTAGTTTTTACACTTTTTAGCTTGGCGGTAAATATCAATATTATCCAGATTAGCTTGAGCAATTTCCATGGCTTGCTGTGCGCTGCTGCTATCCTGTTGTGTATTTTTATTGCCAGAAAAAGCTGTCGCAAATTGTCCCATACGCGCGGCTGTTTCAGATTGACCTGAAAATGCGGATAGCGCGTTGCCAGCAAGCCCCGCCCATTTTGACACTTGATTATTTTGCTGTGCAGACGCTTGGCTTAATGCCAGTTGCGATGCTTCCAATGTACGTTCGAAAGTTTTACGTTCAACGCTCAGATCAGTGCAATCTAAGGTTTTTAAATAACTGGTGCTATAAACACTATTGTTGGTTTGGTTAGCTTGATTGAAATTTGAGGCATAGCCACGGTCTGCTTGAGCTACAGCATTGGCAGCTTCTTGACGGCTTTGATTCATACGCGCTTCAGCTTGGTCCATAATCGCGCCATTTTTGGCACCCATCACTGCAACAGCTGCATCCAATAAGCCTGCTTGAGCGAAACATGGTAGGACACAAAGTGAACTGATTAAGGTGATTTTTCTTAGCATCTGATTTACCCCGAGTTTTAAATTAAAGTTATAAGAATCTAGAGTATTTTATCTAATTGAAGATGTATTTAAAATATTTATTATACTTAAGTATTTGAATATATTTATAATATTAAGTATTTCTTAAGTGGTTTGAAATATTTTTAAACTGAGTTTTAAAATCTCGATAAGTCAAAGGACCGATGCGCTCATCTGTATTGTGGTGTATTTTGTGTTGGAGAGTCGCATAAAATATAGCGTCATGGACGTAGTGTAAAAGATATTGGATCAATAACTTATGGCGAAAATTCAGCTTGAATATAGTGCAATTACTGACTTCTTTGTGGAGCCGCATGGCTTGAGTCGTCAAGAGGTAATTGCCGTGCGTAAACAAGCCATTTACCAATATCGAAATCAATTACTCGGGCAGCGGCTAAATAGGTCAGTTGAAAATTCAGATTTTTCAAAGTCTGCGTTTGGTAAGCCTTTTCTTCCGGATTTGCCACATTTTCATTTTAATCATAGTCATAGCCAGCAGCATTATGTATTGGCCAGCAGTGAAAAAATCGCCAATATTGGTGTGGATATTGAAGATTTAAATCGAAAAGTTCGTTTTGATGCGATGGCTCAACATAGCTTTCATCCCGAAGAATTGCTCAATTGGGAGAACTTTGAGCATGATCCTGATTTTTGGTTTAAAGTTTGGACCACCAAAGAGGCGGTACTTAAAGCATCAGGTTTAGGGATTCGAGTGAACCTGAATGAACTGAATACACAGTGCCATCCTGAGCACAATGGTGGGATGTGTAGTCATCCCGCAATTGGCACTTTTGCTTATCAGAATATTCAACTGCCGCATGTCATGTTGACGGTGGCATGGCAAAGTGAACAATCTTGCCGAGGCTTTCATTTGCCGAAAATTGAGTTGAGTGTCTTATAAATCGGTATGAAATAGAAATCACCATGAAAAAAGCCCTGTTCTGGCTGAACAGGGCTTTTTTTAAATCAATCTAAACTGGCTTTAGATTAGATTTTGCATTTTTTAGAACCTTGATAGATACCAATGTTGTCGATGTTTGCTTGAGCAGCAGATTTGTTCGCTTGTTGAAGTTCAAGGTTGCCTGCATCAGAAGTATCTTGCTCACCAGCCAAGCTGTTTGCAATGTTGCCTGCACGAGCAGCTTTTTCAGAGTTACCACCGAAAGCAGCAAGAGCGCCTCCCGCTAAACCAGCAAATTTGCTCAATGATTTGCCTGGCGCTTGAGCAGATGCTTGGATGTTTGCAATGTTTTTGTCAGCAGCTTCTAAAGAGCGCTTAGCATTCGCTTTTTCAACAGCAAGAGTTGCACAATCCATCGCTTTTAATTCTGAAGATGCGAATTGAGTTGTAGCAAAAGCAGAAATTGAAATAGAAGTAACAGTTGCAAGAACAAGTAATTTTTTCATGAAATAATTCACTTTTATTGTTAGAAAATAAACGCCCGAAAGTAATGGGCGGGTGAATATTATTCAAAAAAAGGAATTTTGTCCTGTTAAAATGTGACAATTGTGTAACTTTGTGTAATTTGCGTACAAATATGATTGCAAAATTAAATGATTAGTAACACGTTGCTATTTGGGTTTTTGTGCAATCCAAATATTACTTAAGCGGTTGACAAATTGCGGGCTAAACTTCGATAAATTAAATAAAAATTTAGCTTTCATCCCCACAGGTGTATGTGTGGCCATTAAGACCGTATCCTTTTTTTGTACCAAGGCATAAATTTGCTGAGCAACATCGCTAGGTTGAAGATTGACGCCCATTTTCTTAATGCTTTGGGCATCCATGTCTTGCACCATCGCGGTTTGAACAAATAAAGGCATTACATCTAAAACGCGAATATTGTATTTTTGCCATTCAATATCTAAGCTTTCAGTGAGCCCACGTACAGCAAATTTAGATGTGGCATAGCTGGCTAAATCTGCTTGTCCATAAATAGCTGAAGCCGAAGAGAGGTTAATCACACGAGCAAAATTGCTTTGTTGTAAATAGGGGAATGCCGCATAGCAACCGTTTATCACCCCTTTGACATTGATATCAATCGTTCGGTGGTGTGCAGACAGTTCCGTATGTTCAAAGCTGCCTGAATGCAGAATTCCGGCATTATTGACTAATATATTCAGCTGACCTGCCCAAGCAACAAATTCAGCTAAAGCGCTTTGCCATTGCTCTGGTTGTGTCACATCTAAAAGCCCAGCTTTGGCATGGCTACCGAGTTCAGCAGCTAATGAGGTGACTTGAGATTGGTTAATGTCGTAGAGCCCAACTTTATAGCCTTGTTGTATGAACAGTCGTGCAATTGCTGCACCAATCCCTTGTCCTGCACCGCTAATAAAAATACTTTGCATGTTATGCTTCCCTGAATTGAGTTGCTCATTCCCTGAGTGAATTTTGAGCATATCAAATTCTGTAATCGAAACAATGTACTGATGAGTAAATAGCTGGAGTTCACATGGAACAATTATTAGCAGTGATGAAAGAATTACGTGAAAAATGTCCATGGGATCAAAAGCAAACCCCAGAAAGTTTGACTCGTTATGCCATCGAAGAAGCCTATGAAGTTGAAGCGGCAGTTCGTTCAGGTCAGAGTGATGATGTACGAGATGAACTGGGGGATTTGTTGCTGCAAGTGGTTTTTCAGTCGCAGATGTATAGCGAACAAGGCGCATTTGATTTTCAAGATGTGGTGCAAGCCATTACAGATAAATTAATTCGCCGTCATCCCCATGTGTTTCAGGCAGAGCAATTCTCAGCACTCAATGCGGATGATGTGGCAACACTATGGAAACAGATTAAACAACAAGAAAAAGCAGGGAAATCAGCATCAAGATTAGATGAAGTTAAACATGCACCTGCATTAAGCCAAGCAGATGAAATTCAAAAAAATGTGGCGAAAATTGGCTTTGATTTTCCAGATATTGAAGGGGCTTATGGCAAGCTTGAGGAAGAGCTGGGGGAATTAAAAGAGGCTTTGGCAGGCAAAAAATCCGACGAAATATTTGATGAATTTGGTGATTGCTTATTTTCTCTGGTGAATGTTGGACGTAAGATTGGCATCTCAAGTGAGATGGCACTTTTAAGTACCATTCATAAATTTAGAAGCCGCTTTGCTTATATTGAAGCACAGGCCACATTACAACAAAAACATGTAGAAGACCTGTCTCTGACTGAAATGGATCAGTTGTGGGAACAGGCAAAACAACAATTAAAACAACAGGCTAAATATGTACCACATCCTAAAGAATAAATACTCTACACAATTACTTGTCTTGGTTTTGGGTTTAATGGCAGATTTAACTTTTGCGCAAAGCCCTTCGGGCTACGCGGAATGGAAAGCCATGCAGCAAGCTCAAGATCAGCAATTAAAAAAGCAATCTGAGGCCTCGAAGTCCAAAGTGGCAACTGCACCGAGCAATGCCAACTATTATTTGTCACGACCCAGCACCCAACAAAATAGTCGAACAGATCAGGTACGTTTAAATACAGCCTCAGTCGATGAACTGCAGACATTGCATGGAATTGGTCAGAAAAAAGCAGAAGCAATTGTGCAATATCGCAAAAGTAATGGCTTATTTAAAAGCATTGATGATATTCAACAGGTTAAGGGAATCGGTCCTGCGCTGTTTGCTAAAAATAAAGCAAAATTGGCACTTTAAGTGAAGTGTAAAAAAAAGAATTAGGTTAAGCTCAGCTTGAGCATCGAGATAATCAAATTGCCCTTTGATTGTGTTAGAGATATCATTAGCGACATCTTAAGAATTTTACGTTCAGACGTAGGAGACAGCGTCTTTTGCAAACTTTGCGCGCGTCCAAATGTGGTTTATCAACTACACAATTACCTTCTTCCATTTTAGATGTGATTGATGCCTTAACTAAGGCAGGCTATGAAGCTTATATCGTGGGTGGCAGTGTCCGCGACCTAATGTTGGGTCATGCACCTAAAGATTTTGATGCCGTAACTAATGCGACACCAGCTCAGGTGAAAGAAGTCTTCGGGCGACGTTGCCGAATTATTGGTCGTCGTTTTGAGCTGGCGCATGTCTACTCAGGACGTGAACTGATCGAAGTTGCGACCTTCCGTGCGCCGCCTAAAAAAGCCGTGACTTCTGCTGCGGGCATGATTTTACGTGATAATAATTGGGGTACGATTGAGCAAGACTTTGCACGCCGTGACTTTTCGATCAATGCGATGTATTACCAACCACGCAAAGGCGAAGTGTTAGATTTTTGTCATGCAGTAGATGACATAAAACATAAAACGTTGCGTTTATTGGGTGATCCACAACTCCGTTTTGAAGAAGATCCTGTGCGGATGCTTCGGACTTTACGTTTCGCAGCCAAATTAAACTTTAATATTGATGAAAAAATTCTGGATGTCTTTACCCCAGAACTTACTCAATTGCTGCGTGATGTGTCTCCACATCGTTTATACGACGAGTCACAAAAACTCTTTACTATGGGGCATCTCAATCGCGTCTTACCGATGCTGATCGATTTTGGTATTTGGTATCAGTTATTTGCAGATATCAAACCGGTTGTAACGCCATTTATTGAGTTGGCTGCAAAAAATACCGATCAACGTATTTCGATTGGGAAAACCATTAACCCTGCATTTTTCTATGCCGTGTTATTGTGGATTCCGTTCCAAGAGCGTTGTACGTTCTATCTAAATAAAGGTGTTGTTCCTGCTGAAGCACGTGCTCAAGCTGGTTTAGATGTATTGAAACGTCAGGCTACACGAACCATTATTCCACGCTTTGCCGAAACATTTATTCGTGAAGTTTGGGAAATGCAAACCCGTTTACTAAGTCCAAAACCACAGCAAATTGAAGCACTTTCAGGTCATGCACGTTTCCGTGCAGGCTTTGACTTTCTGCTGCTGCGTGAAAAATCGGGCGATACAAGCACGCAAGGCATGGGGCAGTGGTGGGATGCTTATCAGCAGATGAGCACTGACGAAAAAGAACGAGCAATTAGCCAATACAATCGTCAACGTGCCAAGAGTCGTCGTAAAGCGGCGCATGAAGATGTGGAAGCCAAAACTTCTACTCATCAGCAAGTTGAAATTGAACCGCTGGTGAATGAACCAGAAAGCAGAAGTCGCCGTCAACGTAAGCCTAAATCACATGCCAATAGTCTAGAGACAGTGTCAATCGTTGCAGCGTCAGCCAGTGGTGCAATTGGTGCAGATCATCCGATTTTAAAACGTAAACGTGTGAAACGAGATTTGACTCAGGTTATTTTTGGGCCAACACAATGACGCTGACATATATTGGTTTAGGCAGTAATTTAGGTGATTCTCTACAGATCCTTAGTGAAGCGGTGCATAAACTTGCAACACTCGGAAAAGTGAAAGTCTCAAAACTGTATCAAAGCCCGCCAATGGGGCCACAAGATCAGCCGAATTATTTAAATGCAGCGGTTGCATTAGAAACTGATCTAGCACCATTGGCCTTGTTGGATGAATTGCAACGCTTTGAACAAGAGTCGGGGCGTGTACGCCTACGTCATTGGGGGGAGCGTACACTGGATTTAGATTTACTGATTTATGGTGAACAGCACATTCAAAATGAACGTTTGACGGTGCCTCATGTTGGTGTTTTAGAACGTGATTTTGTGTTGAAGCCTTTGTTGGATTTAGATGAGAATCTACAGATTAAAGGACAACCATTAAAAGATTTACCTATTTTGAATAATCCAAATTTAACTGTATTGGATGCAGGAAACTGGGCCCATCTTTAATTTTTGTATGACCACTTGAGAAAGCCGTCATCTGAGGAATATTGAAATGATTAGTCTAAGTGACTTGAAAAAATTTAAAGCGGAAGGCCGCAAATTCTCCTGCCTGACTTGCTATGATGCGAGCATGGCAAAAGCAATGGAAGTTGCTGAAGTCGATAGTATTCTGATTGGTGATTCATTGGGGATGACCATTCAAGGTAATGACTCAACCTTACCTGTCACTGTTGAAGATATGGCATATCACACTGCGGCAGTGCGTCGTGGCAATAAGCATGCGTTTATTCTGACAGATTTGCCATTTATGACCTATGCCACTTTGAATGATGCTTTGGTTAATTCAAAGACCGTAATGCAAGCAGGCGCGCAGATGGTCAAATTGGAAGGTGGTGCATGGTTGTCAGAAACAGTTGAAGTATTGACCCGTAATGGTATTCCAGTGTGTGTGCATTTAGGGTTAACTCCGCAATCGGTTCATGTGTTTGGCGGTTATAAAGTGCAAGCACGTACACGCGAAACTGCGGATCAACTCATTGCAGACTGTAAAGCTGTGGTTGATGCAGGTGCAGCAATTTTACTTTTGGAGTGTGTTCCTGCCCAAGTGGGTAAAGAAATTAGTGAATTATTCCCAAATACACCTGTGATTGGGATCGGTGCCGGTGCAGAAACGGATGCTCAAGTCTTGGTTCAACAAGATATGTTGGGACTGACGTTTAGTCACGTGGCGAAATTTGTTCGCAACTTTATGAAAGAGCAAGCAGGGGAAACGGCAATTGTGGATGCGTTTAAGGCGTATCATGCTGCCGTACTTGATGGTAGTTTCCCTGCCAAAGAACATACATTCCAAATTGAGCTGTAAGACATGAAAACTGAAACAACGATTCAAGGTTTAAGTGCATCGCTAAATCCAGCACGTGCTGCGCGCAAAATCATTGGTTTTGTACCAACGATGGGGAACTTGCATGAAGGTCACCTTAATTTAGTTCGTGAAGCACGTAAACTGTGTGATGTCGTGGTGGTGAGTATTTTCGTTAACCCAATTCAGTTTGGTCCAAATGAAGACTTTGACAACTATCCACGTACTTTGGAACAAGATCAGCACTTATTGGCTGAAGTGGGTTGTGACATCGTGTTTGCACCGACCGTTGAACAAATGTATGGCAACAAGCCGCGCTTAACCAATATTAGCGTGGGCGGTATTACTAATGATTTGTGTGGCGAACAGCGTCCGGGTCATTTTGACGGTGTTGCTGTTGTTGTGACAAAACTCTTTAATATTGTTCAACCGAATTTTGCATTCTTTGGGCAAAAAGATTACCAGCAACTTGCAGTGATTCGTCAGTTTGTACGTGACTTAAATATTCCACTAGAAGTGATTGGTGTGCCGATTACTCGTGCTGAAGATGGTTTGGCATTGAGCTCACGCAATGGTTATTTAAGTGCGGAAAATCGTGCGATTGCACCAACGATTTACCAAAGCTTGAAAACGGCTGAGGCAGAATTACATGCTGGAACTCAACTTGCAGATGTGTTAGCGAATATTAAAGCAACATTGACAGCAGCGGGTTTTGTTGTGGACTATGTTGAAGCACGTACACCTGAATTACAGAAAATTGAAGAATTTGATCAAGACGTGGTGTTGTTTATTGCGGCTAAATTAGGCGCAACACGTCTTATTGATAATATGCAGGTTAAATATACTGCAGTCTAAAACGGCTATGGGGTAGCAAGCGATGAAACGCATTTTAATTGTTACAGGACAATCTGGATCTGGAAAGTCATCTGCATTACAGATACTTGAGGATTTGGGCTATTACTGTATCGATAATTTGCCATTGGCCTTACTCCCCGAAATTGTTGAAAAACTCGATTCAGAAAATAATCTTGAACAATTGGCACTGGGTGTGGATGTCCGCAGTACACGTGCAGATTTACAAGAGTTCGATTTGGTTTTTCAACAGCTACAACGCCATGGCTCAGTCGATATTATTTATTTGACCACGCGTGATCAGGAATTGATTGCGCGATTCAGTTCATCTCGACGTCCCCATCCGTTGGCAAGTCGTTTCAAAAGTTTAAATGAGTGCATACAGGAAGAAAAATCTTTACTGTTGCCGATTCAATTACGCTCGACAGTACATATTGATACTACAGATAAGAGCGTACATGATTTAAAACATACCTTGCTGTCTAAACTTGGACAGGCAGATAATTTAATTTTGATCTTACAGTCTTTTGGCTATAAGCATGGTATTCCACTCGATGCAGATTATGTTTTTGACGTCCGTCATTTGCCCAATCCACACTGGGATATGGAATTGCGTAAGTATTCAGGATTGGATGAGCCAGTTCGTCAGTTTTTACAACAAAGTGAACAAACCAATGAAATGTTCCAAGATATTTATAATTTCTTGGATAAATGGCTGCCGGCATTTGCCGAAGGGCATCGTCATTACATGACGGTGTCGATCGGTTGTACAGGTGGGCAACACCGTTCGGTATATATCGTAGATAGACTAAAAAAAGCACTTGAGGCAAAATGGTCTATTCAGGTTCTACATAGAGAAATGAAGCACTGGTCATGATCGACACAACTGTTGACGTAATTAATAAACTGGGTTTACATGCGCGTGCATCTGGCAAGCTAATCGAAGTCACGACCAAATTTCGCTCGTCGATTCAAATTGGTAAGGGTGGAAAATTAGTAGATGCCAAAAATATTATGTCTTTGCTGATGCTTGGCGCAGGCAAGGGCACAACTTTACGCTTGGTGATTGAAGGTGCAGATGAAGAAAAAGCTTTATCTGAAATTCAAGCACTGTTTGCGGCAAAATTTTACGAGGCAGATTAAACGTGGCACGTCGACCGAACCGCTATACCGAAGAAGACTTTGAATCCTTAGAAGGACGTGCAAGTAAAACTGAGCAAAAGAAAGCTGTACAACGTATGGCTGCTTTGGGCGAGGAACTTGCAAAACTGAATCCTAAACAGATTAAAAATCTTCCTGTTGAAGAGCGTCTGATCGAAGCACTACTAGATGCACAAACAATTACTTCACATGAAGCGCGACGCCGTCAGTTTCAACGTGTAGGTAAACTACTGCGTAATGAAGATGAAACCATGATTTTATCTTACTTAACCCCGCAGCAAGGTGCGAAAAAAACAGCGCAGCTTCAACGCTGGACTGAACGTATGATTGCCCAAGGTGATCCCGTCATTAAAGAGTTCATGAAAGCACATAATGCTGCTGAACATCATCCTATTCGTCAGCATATTTTGCGTATTCAACGTGATATAGCAAAAAATGTAAGCGAAGAAGAACTGACTGCGTCAAAGTTGAAATTGTTTAACTACATTCAACAAGTGGCTTTATTATCTGATAACTAATGCATGATTAGATAGCCAAGTACTTAGATAGCTAAATGATCAGAGAATTCAACATGATCTGATCATTGAAGCAAAACGTGAAGTTATAGACTTCACATCAAAAAAGCGACCTGATTAGGTCGCTTTTTTTGCTTAAATGATTGAAAAAATCATGCTTGGCTTTTGAGTTTTAACATTAACCAAATTCACCAACAGCGCGCTCTTTAGCCCATTCACGGAGAACGAACTTCTGAAGTTTACCTGTCGAGGTTTTTGGAATTTCGGTAATCACTACATCTTTAGGTACTTTGAAACGTGCAAGGTGCTGCTTACAGAATTCGATCAGTTCTTCAGGCGTTGCTTCTTTACCTGCTTTTAATTCAATAAAGGCACAAGGCACTTCTTGCCAACGAGGGTCAGGTTTTGCAACCACTGCAGCGGTCAGTACAGCAGGGTGTTGATATAGAATTTCTTCTACTTCGAGCGATGAAATGTTTTCACCCCCTGAAATGATCACATCTTTAGAGCGGTCAGTAATTTTGGCATAACCGTCAGGTTGGCAGACGGCTAAGTCGCCGGTATGGAACCAGCCACCGGCAAAGGCTTCAGCCGTTGCTTCTGGGTTTTTCAAATAGCCTTTCATTACGATGTTGCCACGGAACATGATTTCACCCATGGTCTGGCCATCATGCGGAACAGGTAACATGGTTTCAGGATCAATGACTTTCATGCCATCTTGAAGCGGGTATGGCACACCTTGGCGAGAATGCAACTGTGCTTGTTCTTGAATGGAAAGATCAGACCAACCAGCTTGCGATGCGCAAAGTGCTGATGGACCATAGGTTTCAGTCAAACCGTAAACATGTGTGACATTGATACCAATATTACGCATCCCTTCAATAATCGCAGCAGGTGGCGCTGCACCAGCAACCATCACTTCAACGCGATGGTCAAATTGCGCTTTTTTCTCTTCAGGCGTATTGATCATCATTGAAAGTACGATTGGCGCACCGCAGAAATAATCTACTTTGTGCTCTGCGATCAGTTTGAAAATCAGTTCAGGGTCGATTTTACGTAGACAAATATTGGTTCCGCCATTGGCTGCCATCGTCCATGCAAAGCACCAGCCATTACAGTGGAATAGAGGAAGCGTCCACAGATACGTTGCACGTGGCGTCATGCCGCAAGCAATGATGTTACTCGCTGCATTGATATATGCGCCGCGGTGATGATACACCACGCCTTTTGGATTCCCTGTGGTACCCGAGGTATAGCTTAAGCTAATTGCATCCCATTCATCTTGAGGTAAGTGCCACTCAAAGTTGGCATCGCCTTGCGCCAACCAGTCTTCAAATTCAATTTGTCCAATCGGTTGTGCTGTGCCTTCAAATTCAGCATCTGCAACATCAATGACATAAATGTCTTGATCGATCAAAGCCAAAGCTTCGGTGGCAACTTGAGCAAATTCAGGGTCAACCAACAGGACTTTGGTTTCTGCATGTTCCAGCATGAAGGCAATGGTTTTCGCATCAAGGCGTGTATTTAGCGTATTTAGTACAGCACCCGCCATCGGTACGGCAAAGTGTGCTTCAACCATAGCCGGAACGTTCGGTAATAACACAGACACGGTATCGTTTTTGCCAATGCCTAATTGTTGCAACTGATGTGCAAATTGACGACAACGATTATACGTTTGGCGCCATGAAATATGACGATTGCCGTGGATAATGGCATCCTGATCAGGATAAATATAGGCTGCACGCTCTAAATAACGTAGAGGCGAAAGTGCCACAAAATTTGCCGGGGTCCGTGGCAATTCATCGTATGCGCTAACCATCGTGGTACTCCAAGTCCATGTCTATTTGTTTTAAATCTGACTTAACAATAATTCAGTCCGTAGCTTCTCTGCATTTATGCTTTAGTCGAGTATTTACACTAAATTTTTAAGTGATTGAAATTTAACATAATAAAAACAATAAGGTGACGAAAATGAACCCCGTGGTTCTCAAAATTGATTTTTTAGCATAAATAATTTAGTTGAAAAATATACAGGGTTTGTTGGTTTTTTATACTAATTTAGCAGATATTTCCGTGTGATCTTTTTTATTGATTCGGTTTGAATGATGCTTAACGAATAATGTAGAGCGCCTTGAATAGTCTTTGTGGCTATATAGATGAATTATTTTCTCTTTAATTGATCGTGGCTTATTTGCGGTTTTATAACAATAAACTTAAATTTGAGAAGATACAGAACTTCGTATAATCTAAGTAAAAAATCAAGATGGCTTGTGCATTAACATTGCAAAAGCGGAAATCAAAAATAAAACAATACGGCTAAATACAATAAAAAGTATGGCGACAAGGATGAATATGACAATTCAACACGACATTGCATGGGAAAATTGGTCAGGTGCTCAGAAGTCGATCCCGAAGTCATTTATACAACCGCAAAATCTTGAGCAATTAATGGATGTGGTGCAATCCCATCCTAAGATTCGTATGGTCGGTGCAGGGCACTCATTTAGCCCTTTGGCAAAAACCACAGATACCTTAGTACGTTTAGATCATCTCAAAGGCATTCTAGATATCGATGCTGAACGCTGCCAAAGTACCGTCCAAGCTGGCACACGATTATTTGATTTGGGTGAGAAGCTCGCGTCTTTTGATCAGGCACTGATTAATCAAGGAGATATTGATCGTCAAAGTTTGGCTGGAGCTATTGCAACAGGGACGCATGGTACCGGACTCGAATTACCATGTTTATCGGCATTGGTTACGAGGTTTGAATTATTAACCGCGCAGGGTGAATTACTACAATGCAGTGCTGAACAGAACAGCGAAATTTTCCAAGCAGGGCGTGTTTCACTCGGGAGTTTAGGCGCGCTGACGCATGTAAAGCTGCAAAATCGGCCGATGTATAAACTCAAAGAACAGACGCGATTATGTCCGTTGAAAGATGTCATGCAGAATATGCAGCAATGGCAATATGAACATCGACATATTGAGTTCTGGGCATTTAGTCATGCCGATCAGGTTATTTTAAAAACCTTAGATGAGACGGAAGATAACCTTCAACCGCGGAAAGAACAGTGGTTAGATGACGACGTTTTACTCAAATTTTGTGCAGAATTGACGCGATTCTTTCCACCACTGAATCCATGGCTACAAAATTTATTGGGTGTTTTTGTCAAACCTTCGATCAGCGTAGACTGGTCAAGTCGAATTTTTCCTTCTGCTCGAAATACCAAATTTAATGAGATGGAATACCAGATTCCGCTGCAACACGGGATGAATTGTTTAGAAGAAATTTTGCATACCCTTCGACGACATAAGGTTCCGATGTTTTTTCCGCTAGAATATCGACTTGTACGTGGAGATGATATTTGGCTCAGTCCGTTTTATCAGCAAGATTCGGCCTCAATTTCGGTGCATCAGTTCTATAAGCAAGATTATCAAGTCATCTTTAAGCTCGTGGAGACGATTTTTTTAAAATATGGCGGGCGTCCGCATTGGGGTAAATTGCATAGCCTAAATGCGCGGCAGCTTCAAAATGTGTACCCAAAGTGGCAGGATTTTTTAAAGATTCGACAAGAATTAGATCCGAAGCAAAAGTGGCTCAGTCCAGAGCTACAGCAAATACTGATTGAATAAGCATCGTGGAACGTTAAACGTTGAAGACCAATTGAACGATATGAAAAAGGGGATGGCATGGATGCATATTTTCAACAGTTGAATACGCTGTTAAAGCTAAAAGGCACTGGGATGCCCCAGTTAATCGTGGATGTTGATGCATTAAATCACAACTTGGTGGTCACTCAGCAGCAAATGCCAGAGCGTCTGCATCCGCGCTTGGTGGTGAAATCCTTGGCCTGCATGGCTCTGCTTCAACACTGTGCTACACAGCTCAAGACACAGCGTTTCATGCTATTTCATTTTGCACATCTAAAAACACTTTTCGAATCGATTCCGCAAGCCGATGTGTTGTTTGGAAAACCGATGCCGATTCAGGCCTTAAACCATGCAGACAAGGCATTTTTGCAGGCAACGCAATCGCAAGTGCAATGGCTGATTGATAGTGAACAGCGTTTAGCCCAATACCTCAAATTTGCTGAGCAGCATCAACTGTGTCTACGCATCAATATTGAAATCGATGTGGGGCTACACCGTGGAGGCCTGAAAACGATCAATGAGCTAAAGGCTGTTTTGGATGTAATCGTTCAACATCCCCAACATTTAAAATTTTCAGGATTGATGGGCTATGACGCACATGTGGCGAAGATTCCACGGCTGATCCAATCTGCTGAACAGACTTATCAACAGTCCCAGCAAAGTTATCAACAATTCAAAGCTTATGTACAACAGCGCTACCCAACCTTATGTGATGAATACACCTGTTGGAATGGTGGTGGTAGTCCTAGTTTTAGTTTTCATTGTCAGCAGAGTGTCTGTAACGAAGTCTCGTTTGGCTCGATGTTATTAAAACCTGCAGATTTTGAACTGAAAAATTTACAAGCTTTCCAAAGTGCCTTGTGGATCGCCACGCCTGTGTTAAAAGTGTTGCCGCGGACTGAATTACCACAGTTAGAATGGCTCAGTCGTTGGGCAAAATATCAGGCTGTATTTATTTATGGAGGCTATTGGCGAGGGGACTATGTTTATCCTCAAGGCAGTCAGCCCCATGCGTTATATGGTCGCAGTAGTAATCAGGAGCTTGTGCAAATTCCACAGACAAGCAGCATAGATGTAGATGATTATATTTTTTTACGCCCTACCCAGAGTGAAATGATCATCCCTCAATTTGCACAGCTTTGGTTGTACCAAGCTGATCAATTCATGGCCTTTGAGACCTTCAGAGAATAAAAAGAGCCCGTATGGACTCTTTTTAGGTTCAATTGTTTTGAAAAAAGCTCATGATTTGAAGCTTACTCAAATCCACTGTAGTGAATACCCGTGAGGTTCGACATTTCTTTTTTCCATGTGGTCAGGTCATCTTTGCAGAATTGATTCAGATGATGATGTCCGCAGGCACGAGCCATGACTTGCATCAGTTCAACGGATGCATTTAGAAAATTCGCCAGTTGTTGTGCCGATTTGTCTATTTCTAAACGACGACGTAAATGATCTTGTTGTGTGGCAATGCCGACAGAACAATCATTGGTCTGACAGGCACGCATAGCTAAACAGCCAATGGCTTGCATGGCAGAGTTTGAAATCGCGATGGCATCTGCACCTAAAGCGAGTGCCTTAATAAAGTCAGCGGGTACACGAAGTCCACCTGTGATCACTAAACTAATATCTGACCGTCCTAAACGGTCTAAATGACGACGTGCTCGTGCAAGTGCAGGAATGGTCGGTACAGAGATATTGTCACGGAATAAGGTGGGGGCTGCACCTGTTCCACCGCCACGACCATCTAAAATAATATAGTCCACACCGATGCTGAGTGCTGCGTCAATATCACGTTCAATATGCTGTGCGGAGAGTTTATAGCCGATCGGGATGCCGCCGGTTTCTGCTCGGACATATTCTGCAAATTCACGATATTGTGAAAGATGCGTCCAGTCGGGGAAAGTTGCAGGAGAAATGGCTGCGGTGCCTTCTGGTAATTTGCGCACTTCTGCAATTTTTCCAACCACTTTATGGCCGGGCAGATGTCCTCCCGTACCTGTTTTTGCAGCTTGACCGCCTTTAAAATGAAAGGCCTGACACTGTTTAACTTTTTCAATGTCATAGCCAAAACGGCCCGAAGCCAATTCATAAAAATAGCGTGAGTTGGCGGCTTGTTCCTCAGCAAGCATTCCGCCTTCACCTGAGCAAATCCCTGTACCCGCAATTTCAGCACCTGTTGCAAGGGCAACTTTGGCTTCTTGAGATAACGCACCAAAACTCATATCTGACACAAACAGGGGAATTTTGAGTTTTAAGGGTTTTTTAGCATTTGGGCCAATCACTACTTCGGTTGCTACGGGTGCATCATCTAATAATGGAATTTTCCACAGTTGTGCGGTGATCAGTTGAATGTCCTCCCATTTCGGGAGTTGATTGAAAGGCACGCCCATCGCCGCTGTCGGACCATGATGTCCAAATTTACTTAAGCCATTTCGTGCGAGTTCCAAGATCAATTTATTATGTGGTTCTTCTGGTGCGGGCGCGGAGTCAGCATATAGGCCTTGGTATTGATCACGCTTATATTGTTGAGGATTTCTTTTCTCCCACGCTTGAATTTCTTCAAGATCGACGTACACCTGATCGCCTTCCACCCATGCTTTAAACTTTTGCAAATTTTTATTCAGATAACGTGGGTTGATACCAGTTTTATAAATATAGTGCGAGCCATGCAGCCCACAGACGATTTTATCCCCTTGAATATGGGCATCAGCCATGAGGGCGCCGCGATGCTGACAGCGACCATACATGACCACGACTTTTTCTACATCATCATCTTCGAGCCGTAAGACCACAAGATCGACATTGGCTGCAAGGGCATAAGCGGGTTGTAGCGGTTTTAAACTAGACCAAGATATAAGTGAATGTGCTTGCATGATACCTGCCTACATAAAGATTTCAGTGGGTATAGGTGTTCGAAATTCGGAATAATTTTATGAATTAGAACGTGATTATTATGTTGACAGCATAAAGCGTATTTCGGCTGAAATCTGCTTGAATTATCAGGAGTCTTGTAAAAGGCAGCAGAAAAATCAACTTCCATGGGATTAGAGGTTTATTAAAGTTGGCAGGGCGTGTAAAATCTAGGTCGAATTTTATTTATCCACCGTTTTTATCTTTTGAGGGTCTCCCTCGATCATAATCTCGCGGTGACATGCTCCATTGTACGGGGCATCACTCCTTAAGGATTTTTATATGCCAATTATCACTTTGCCAAATGGCGATCAAAAAGAATTTGATCATGCCGTGTCTGTGATGGAAGTTGCTCAAAGCATCGGTCCTGGTCTAGCAAAAAATACAGTTGCGGGTCGTGTAAACGATCGTTTAGTTGATGCGTCTGATTTAATTACAGAAGATGCTAGCCTACAAATTATCACGCCTAAAGATGAAGATGGTATTCACATCATTCGTCACTCTTGTGCGCACTTGGTGGGTCATGCAGTTAAGCAATTGTTCCCAGAAGCAAAGATGGTCATTGGTCCTGTCATTGAAGAAGGTTTCTACTATGACATCTGGATGCCACGTCCATTTACTTTAGACGACATGGCTGCAATCGAAGAGCGCATGAAAAAGCTCATCGACCAAGACTATGATGTCATCAAAAAAATGACTCCACGTGATGAAGTGATCAAAGAGTTCACTGCACGCGGCGAAGAATACAAACTGCGTCTGATCGAAGACATGCCTGAAGAAACTGAAATGGGCTTGTATTACCATCAAGACTACTTGGATATGTGTCGTGGTCCGCACGTTCCAAATACTAAATTCTTAAAATCGTTCAAGTTGACTAAAATCTCTGGTGCTTACTGGCGCGGTGATGCGAAAAACGAACAGCTGCAACGTATTTACGGTACAGCTTGGGCTGACAAAAAACAGTTAGCTGCCTACATTAAACGTATTGAAGAAGCTGAAAAACGCGATCACCGTAAAATTGGTAAAGCGTTAGACTTGTTCCATATGCAAGAAGAAGCACCAGGTATGGTGTTCTGGCATCCGAACGGCTGGACTATTTATCAAGTGCTTGAACAATACATGCGTAAAGTTCAACAAGCTAATGGTTACCAAGAAATTCGTACACCGCAAGTGGTTGATTTCACGCTTTGGGAAAAATCAGGGCACGCAGCTAACTATGCTGAAAACATGTTTACGACTCACTCAGAGAACCGTAATTATGCAGTAAAACCAATGAACTGCCCATGTCACGTGCAAGTCTTCAACCAAGGTTTAAAATCTTACCGTGACCTGCCAATCCGTTTAGCTGAGTTTGGTTCATGTCACCGTAACGAACCATCGGGTTCATTACACGGCATTATGCGTGTACGTGGCTTTACACAAGATGATGCGCATATCTTCTGTACGAAAGAACAAATCGGTACTGAAGTTGCGGACTTTATTAAACTGACATTAGATGTTTATAAAGACTTCGGCTTTGAAGAAGTACAAATGAAGTTGTCGACACGTCCAGAAAAACGTGTGGGTGATGACAAACTTTGGGACATGGCAGAAAAATCTTTAGCAGATGCTTTAGATGCTGCAGGCCTAGAGTGGGAACTTCAACCGGGTGAAGGTGCATTCTACGGTCCGAAAATTGAATTTTCATTGAAAGACTGCTTAGGTCGTGTATGGCAGTGCGGTACAATTCAATGTGACTTTAACTTACCAGAACGTTTAGATGCGTCTTATGTGACTGAAGATAACGACCGTGATCAGCCTGTAATGTTGCACCGTGCAATTCTTGGCAGTTTCGAGCGTTTTATTGGTATACTTATTGAACACTATGCTGGTTTCATGCCACCTTGGTTGTCTCCAATTCAAGCATGTGTGATGAACATTACTGATTCACAAGCTGAAGCATGTGAGTCAGTCGTCGCTAAACTTAAAGAAAGCGGTATCCGCGCGATTTCAGACTTGAGAAATGAGAAAATCGGCTTTAAGATTCGTGAACGTACTTTAGAGCGTATTCCTTACTTATTGGTTCTTGGGGACCGTGAAGTTGAGGAAGGTACTGTAAACGTCCGTACTCGCTCTGGAAAAAATTTGGGTACTATGTCAATTGATGCATTCGTTGACCTAGTAAAAGCAGCCGTAGCCGAACGCGGCCGGTACATTGTGGAGTAAAAGCGATTAAACAGCCTGACCGTAATCAACAGGGCGGAAAATCAAACCGTCCTGCCTTGAATGATGAAATTCGTGCAAAAGAAGTCCGTCTAGTAGACGAAAATGGCGAGCAAAAAGGGATTGTATCTCTTGCTGACGCTTTGCGTGCTGCAGAAGCAGTAGATCTTGACCTTGTTGAGATTGTTGCTAATGCTGAGCCACCAGTCTGCAAAATCATGGATTTCAACAAGCATTTGTTTGATCTAAAACAAAAGCAAAAAGAAGCGAAGAAAAAACAACATCAAGTACAGGTGAAAGAAATCAAGCTACGCCCTGGTACTGATGTTGGTGACTACAACGTTAAACTACGTGCCATTATCAAGTTCCTTGAAGAAGGCAATAAGGTAAAAATCACGCTTCGTTTCCGTGGTCGTGAGATGGCTCACCAACAACTTGGTTTGGCTCAATTACAAAAAATTGAAGCTGACGTAGTTGAATACGGTGTTGTTGAACAAACCCCGAAAATGGAAGGCCGTCAAATGGGTATGCTACTTGGTCCTAAAAAGAAAAAGTAAGTATCCATAAAAAAAGCACTGCATTTGCAGTGCTTTTTTTTGCCTATATTTTGGTTTTTTAATCTCAATGATGTTCAAGGGCACCAATAATTTTTGCTGCGTATTGATTGGAAAATAGAGCAAAATTCATGAATGCGAACTTATGTCTGAGGGTATTAAGTAAGTTTCTTTAAGAAAGACAAATTTGATTATATTTTAATTGATATTCAATCGTTGTTTCGATTCAGACGTTTTGAAATGCTTTAATTTAGTTTTAATGTAGGTATAAAGTGAGCAAAGCTTTTTATTGAGCTAACTATGTGAGATCTATTTACATAAAACAGGCCGTGAAATAGGGGTTTTCAGTACCCTCCAATAGATTTTCATCTTGGTAATATTAGGTCGTATATTCCATGTCATAAAAGCAATCAGAACAAAGTACATTTCATATAAATAGATAGTAATACAGAGTAGGATTATTTTTTGCAAGATACGCCAAAATTTAAAAAGAGTAGATGAACAGCTTGTAAGCCAGACCCACCAAGGATTCATTAAAAACACCTATGGGTAAGATTAAGTTGAGAATAGATAAAAAACGAAACATATAAATTGGAATCGAGACACTATATTTTTGAGATGGGATGATTTTTTATTCTTGTTTGTCATGTTTTGAATCTAACTAATTTTCTTAATATAAAAAAGACCCCGAAGGGTCTTTTTTTATGAGGGTTTACTCAGCGCTATTTTCTTGTACAGGACTTTCTAACAATGCCTTTTTGCCAATTGGAATTTGGCGTGGTAGTTTTTCTTCAGGAATAATACGCTGTAAGTCCACTGTCAATAAACCATTTTCATATAGGGCTTGTTGCACTTCTATATGTTCATCTAAGCGTAAAGACAGTTTAAATGTACGACGCGCAATGCCTTTATGCAGGAATTCCACAGTTGTATCTTGCGCTTCAGTTGGTTTACCTGAAATGCTTAGCACTTGATTTTCTAAGTTTAGCGAAAGTTCATCTTCTGTAAAACCTGCGGTTGCCACCACAATGCGATAGCTATTTTCAGCCGTTTTTTCAATATTGTATGGCGGGTAATTTGGTGTGTCGCTTTGCATGGCATAATCAAATAAATCGTTGAAACGATCAAAACCAATGCTACGACGGAAAAGTGGGTTAAGATTTAAACTACTCATAATTAGAACTCTCTTTAATAAGCAAAGTTGTAACAATAAGAAATGTTCAGTGATGCTTGGCATCCACTGTTCACTAACAAGATCGTTTGATCCTTGTACATGTATCAATATCGGTCTGTGCTGATTTTTTTCAAGGGATTTTTATAAAAAAATTATATTTTTTGAATTTTTGTACCTTAAGTGATTTTAAAAGAAAAGTGATAATTCACATTTTAACGTTACTTTTCAGAAAAACTGACAAGCTTTCACTGGATTAAACATGTTATACATAAAGCAAAATGAGATTGCCTTACTGAAAATTAAAAAGGAATATAGATGATTGATCTCTACTATTGGGGTACACCCAATGGACATAAAATTACCATCGCTTTAGAAGAAATGGGTTTGGAATACCAAATTTTTCCGATTAATATCTTGGAAAATGATCAATTTCAGCCAGACTTTTTGAGAATTTCTCCGAACAATAAAATCCCTGCAATCGTGGATCAAAATGGCCCACGAGGAGAGTCAATTTCAGTTTTTGAGTCTGGTGCGATTCTGCAATATCTTGGACGTAAAACAGGTTTGTTTTATCCAGAAGATGAGTTTGAGCGCGTTGAAGTTGAACAATGGTTGATGTGGCAAATGGGTGGTTTTGGGCCCATGTTAGGACAAAATCATCATTTTAGTCGTTTTGCACCTGAACGTATTCCGTATGCAACTGAACGTTATGTAAATGAATCTAAACGCTTATATAAAGTTTTGAACCATCAGTTGATTGGTCAAAAATTTGTGGCTGGAGAGTATTCGATTGCAGATATGGCTATTCTGCCTTGGGCACTGCGTCATGAATGGCAGCAAATTCAGTTGGAAGATTATCCATACGTGAAAGATTATATCGATCGACTGACGGCCCGTCCAGCGGTACAAAAAGCCTTAGCAATACAGGTTTAAAAAAAGAGCATGGAAACATGCTCTTTTTTTTATGAAATGAATAGAAGCTTTTTCCACCAAGGTCTTTGGTTTTCTTTCAGGGTCTTGAGTGAGAAGGGCTGTAAGGCAACAAAGGGGGAGGCTACACCATTTTCGATATAAGGTTTGAACTTGGCACGTAAAAGTGACTGCTCAACCCGCTTATCAATGTGTGTAAGTCCAGAGCTTTTGATTAATTCAGCTTTTTGAACTTCGCCGGTGGCTAAAACATACAATTTAAAACTAAGGTCACGATTTTGATTGCCCAGGTCGTCATTGTTGAAGTTAAAGAAAGGTCGCTTTTGCCAAATCATTTGATCTTGTGTAATCACGTGTTGTTTGGCAACTTCAGAAGGACTTTGTGCATATAAAGCGGTCAAAATTTGTAATAACACGATAAAACTTAAGCAAAGAATTTTTTTCATAAAGTGAGTTAAAATTATTCAATATTTGCGTGGCAGATTAGAAGTCTCATGTATAAAAGTAAAGTTCGGAAAGACTCACCTTAAGATCTTAGATAGGACGGAAGAAAATTCTAACGCTGTGTTAGAATGCGGCGCTGCCGAAAGAACGCGTTGTTGACGGCTTAGTTGGACGATTTTGCGATGAAAGACTTTTTCTTAAATTTTACCCGTATTGTTGAAAATAACCCAAGAATCTATTGGAGTATTATTTTTGGTATTGCAGGCTGCTTAGTGCTATTTGTCGCTGAAATTGTGCATGTTCAAAATATTCTTGCAGATTTACATACCAAAGATCAAAACTTGATGCGAGCTGCGATTGAACCGATTTCTTCACAATATAAATGGTCGAGAATCGTTGTAATTGTTGCAGCAGTGCTTTGGTCAAATTTTGAATATTTGAAGTCGAAGAAAAAATTAGGTCTCTAAGCATTCTTTTCGATGTGGTCGTTTTTAGTTTTATTCTTCGCGGCATTTGGGGCTGCGACCTTACTTCCTTTACAGTCCGAAGCCGTATTGCTCGGATTGTTGAGCTATGGTCAACATAATCCATGGCTGCTGATTGTGGTGGCCAGTATCGGAAATATCCTCGGTTCTTGTGTGAATTGGTGGCTCGGTTTAAAAGTAGAACATTATAAAAATAAAACATGGTTTCCCGTGTCAGAGCCAAAAATGCAGCAGGCACAGGGCATTTATCACAAATATGGCTATTGGTCTTTGCTACTGAGTTGGCTGCCGATGATTGGAGACCCAATTACGTTAATTGCGGGTTTAATGAAAGAAAACTTCTGGCGCTTTGTGTTCATGGTGACCGTAGCGAAAACCGGGCGTTATCTCTGTATTTATCTTATATTTTTAGGTTTTTTCTGAAATAAAAAAACAGGGTATTGAAAGATTCAATCCCTGTTTGAAATGTTGAATCTATTATTTATTTACAGCCATTCACTTTAAATTGAATTTCATCTTTAAAGTTCGACTTTTTGTAGATCCAAAGGGTGCTCGCAGTACGTTTAACCGAGATCTGACTATTTCTCAATGCTTCAACGACTTTCTGATCGAGTGCATAAATGCCAGAGCCTTGCTTGATCTTCACCTTTTTTACTTGTCCGTGTTTATCCACTTTAAAGTTAAATTTGACTTTACGATCGTGCTGTTTCAATTCATGAGTAGTGAGATCTAATTTTGGTTGAGATACATATTGGAATGGCGTTTTCTTATCTGCACTTTGTGCATTCCAAACTTTTGAATCAAAGTTGAAATCACATTCAGGCGTATTGCCTTTAACTCTCAAATTAAACGCTTGATAGCCAATAATGGCTTTGGCTTCACCATTTTCTAAATGTGGTTTGACTTTAGCTTTTTTGACAGCAGAAATTAAGATTCGGTCGAGTTGATCGACACCTGTACTTTCTTCAACACTTGCATCGGTAATTGTACCTTTTGCATTCGCTGTGACACGAATAATGGCTGCGCGATCACGTTGCTTGAGGTCTTCATTGGCATATACTGGTTTTGGGAAAACCGACCAATTTAAACGCGTGGTTAAATGCGCAGGAGCAACTTCAATATTCTGTGCCGGAAGTTGATGGGTTTTGGTTGAAGCACTAAACGCTGTAGAAAATGGAGCGCAGGCCAAAAGGGTTAAGCACAGATATTGTTTCATAAGTCTATTCTAAGATCACAAAGTGAGTGATGAATGCGTCGATATTGCTGCGCAGTATTTCCTGTATTGGAAATACTGGCAAGGTTTAAATGGAAAATATGCCATTATTTTTTTGACTGATGGGTAATGTCGATCCCAAACAAGTCACGGGTTTTTGCCCAACTGATTGCAACTACAGCCATGGTCATACAGCCACCAAAGATTGTCGCCATGATCGTGCCCATATATTTTGCAGCCAATCCAGATTCAAAAGCTCCAAGTTCATTACTGCTAGAAACAAACATGCCATTCACCGCGGCAACACGCCCACGCATATTTTCCGGCGGATAGAGCTGTAAAATAGTTTGGCGAACCACCACAGAGATGCTGTCACATGCACCAGTCATTGCCAGTGCAAAGAGTGATAACCAAAGATTGCTTGAAAATGCGAATAAAATGGTAAATATACCAAAACCCGCTACAGCCAATAACATATTACGCCATGCATGATGAGTTGGAGGGAATTTGGTCAATGCAATCATGGTGATCAGGGCGCCAATGGATGGTGCTGCCCGTAAGTAGCCTAAACCTTCAGGCCCCACTTTTAAAATATCTTCGGCAAAAATCGGTAAGAGGGCAATCACGCCACCAAAAAGCACAGAAACTAAATCGAGTGAAATCGCCCAAAGGACAATTTTGGTCTTCCAGATAAATCGAAAACCTTCACTTAAACTATCTTTTAAATTGTCAGATTCAATTTTAGGGAAACTGCGTTTATTGAGTAGGTTAATGAGAACGAAGCAAACCGTCAGTAGCGCCGCAACACTGAGTAAACTGGTTTCACGGCCTAAAAATGCCAACATAAAACCGCCAAGCATTGGCCCAATAATCACACCACTTTGCCAACCAATCGTTGTCCATGTTGCACCATTGGCATAGAGCTCCCGCGGGATTAAAAAAGGTTTAAGCGACGTTGCCGAGGGATTATAGAAACCACGGATCGTTCCAAGCCCAAAAATGACCGCATAAATACCCCAAGACAGTTGGGTGACATCAATTTGGCCGAGACCATATTGGTGAAATAACCCCCAAAGAATCAGTGGCATCGGTACAGAAAAAAACAGACAAATTTTCATAATGGTCTGTTTATTGAAACGATCTGCAAAGTATCCTCCCCACAAAGAGAGAGCAATAAATGGAATTGCTTCGGCCAAACCAATTAAGCCCAGTGTTAGCGGGTCTTTAGTGATTTGATACAGTGAGTAAGCAACAATAATTTCTTGAATCAAAATGGCTAAGGTCAGACAAAATTGATTAAGCGTAACAATCGAGAAATCCCGATAACGTAGGGCTGCAAAAGCATCCTGTGCAGGTTTCATAATGGACATTAATAGTTGGCGTGCCGACATTATATAAGCCTTATTGGGCATCGCTTATAAAATCATCGGAAAATCTATATCAGAAAATTAATTAAGTTCGATATTCGGTAGAAAGATTCGCTTTTGTTTTGAGCAAAGATGCTTTAGAATACTCGCTCCCTTACCTGCAGGGCGTCTTTGCAATGGTGCAGACGTGCCGAACAGGTGTTCAAAAGAGGTTCTTATGCCTAAGATGAAAACTCGCCGTGGTGCAGCTAAACGCTTCAAGCCAACTGCAAACGGTTTTAAACGTCACCAAGCGTTCAAACGACACATTTTGACCAAAAAATCTGCTAAGCGTATCCGTCAATTACGCGGCTGTGTAATGGTTCACGTAAGTGACGTTGCTTCAGTTCGCCGTATGTGCCCATACATCTAAGGAGATTATAAATGGCTCGTGTTAAACGTGGTGTACAGGCTCATCGCCGTCATAAAAAAATTCTTGCTCGTGCTAAAGGTTACTACGGCGCTCGTTCACGCGTATATCGCGTAGCGTTCCAAGCAGTAATCAAAGCAGGTCAATATGCTTACCGTGACCGTCGTCAAAAGAAACGTCAATTCCGTGCTCTATGGATTGCGCGTATCAATGCTGGTGCTCGTCAAAATGGTTTGTCGTACAGCCGTATGATCGCTGGCTTGAAAAAAGCTCAAGTGATTATCGACCGTCGCGTACTTGCTGACATCGCTATGCATGACGCAGTTGCGTTTGCTGCTTTAGCTTCTAAAGCTAAAGATGCATTAGCTGCATAAGTCTTTATGACTTAAAAAAAAGACCGCTTTTAGCGGTCTTTTTTTATGGACGAAGTTGATTAGACATCTTATTTTTTCGACCATATGGCTAAAAACACAATGATGCCAATTGTGATTGCGGCAAATTTTATAAACTCAAATTGTTTAAAAAGTAAATAAAAGCCATAAAGTAAAGCGAATAGCATGGCAAAAATTAAAACTAAAGAAAAAAATACAACCCATGGTTTTTCAGGCTCTTTATCTGTTGAAGTGTTGGTGGCGGAAAGAGCTTGATCAGATGTTGACTTGAAATAATTAACTTTGGGGTATTTTTTCTGTAGTTTTTTGAGTAAAGCTTTCTCTTCATCATTGACTAAATTTTCGCGGTTGAAATGATTGGCTGTATAGCACGTGACATCTACATGGTGTTCTGACAGTTTGTACTCATAATCCAATAGTTGTGCATATTCTTCGGTTGTAAATAAATGGATCGGTGAGCTTTCGTTTTTTATATGTTTTAAATTTTGGATAGCAGCTTCGATTGAATTGAGCATTTCAAGCAGACTTAATCCAACTTGAGGTGAAGCTTGAGGATTCTCCAAAAGAGGGAGTGAGTCATCCAGAAGGCCATAATAATACAAATTATGGATTAGTTTAAATTGAGGCTGAATGTGGGTAGAAAACGGATGTTCAAATAAATCCAGTTGAATGCTATTTACTAAACTGCTCCAACTCGATTTTTTATCAAAGCAAAAGCATTCGTTCCGCTGTTGTTGATTGAGCTCAATTAATGTAAACAGTCCGAATGCGTCATGAAATTGTGTGGAACTTGCACCCCAAAACTCCCGAGGATCACCAATAGGGCTGATATCTAAAATTTTCGTTTCAGATTGGATTTGAACCAGTGCAAAGGCTTGATTTAAATTGTTGTGGAAAACAGCAAGAGGGTAGTTGGTTTTTACAAACTCAAAATGAGGATGTTGATTAAGTTTTGCATGCTCAAAAAGAAGATCAAATGGATAAAGTGAGCATGTTCTAATCCGCTTTTCAGCCATATACATGATCAAATGATCAACTGAGTCATGTAGTAATGCATTGGTTTTGAAATCGCGAATCAAGAAAATGTCGCAAGCTTGGCCGCACCATGGGTGCAAAATCTCGTCATAGTAAATTTTCTGGTTAAAAAAGCGTTGAGCGTTATATTGCAAACCAAGAATAAATTGCTCGTAATGATCTATCATAATGAAGCATTTTTTTATTTTTCAATTGTAAGCTATCTTAGCTTTAATTTGATTTAAAAGGTAACTGCTTGATGCGCAAATAGTATCACTTCCGCCGAGTGGGTGATGATACGTATATTTGGGATGTACATCGTTTAGTAAAACTCAGTCAAAATTTTAAGATTCAGCAAATCCCTGTAAATGACATTCAAGAGTTGAACGAAGCTTATTGGTTTCCAAAATCTGCACCGACCACACAGCAAATTATTGAATATCTGCAATTGGTAAATGCTGCGGACTTAAGTTATCCCATTATTTTATGTGCCAGTGGTCGAGTGATGGATGGTATGCATCGAGTCGCAAAAGCATGCATTGCTAATCAGTCAGATATATTAGCCGTTCAATTTGAACAAACCCCAAAGCCTGACTTTATCAATATCGATGCAGATCTTTTGGATTATCGTGAAGAATAAAAGTTAACCTACAGATCCAATGCTGTTATCTTGAAGTAGATTCACCAGACTCAAGTAGATCATCATGACAATGAAAAGAATAAACGTAGTCGGTACATCGGCCACTGGAAAATCAACCTTTTCCAGAGCTTTGTCGGACAAATTAGGACTAAATTATATAGAACTGGATAATCTATTTTGGCTAGATGATTGGCAGGAGTGTCCTGACGAAATCTTTTTTGCACGTATCGAAGCTGAAATTGCCAAAGCGAAAAATGGTTATGTTATTGATGGCAACTATACTCGAACGATTCCTGTTAAATGGTCTGAAATAGATACGGTGATATGGTTAGACCTTCCGTTTCCAGTCAATTTATACCGCTCTGTAAGGCGCGCATTTTCTCGGGCTAAGTCCAAACAAGATCTTTGGCCAGATTCAAATAATCAGGAAAGTTTGTGGCGGATGTTTGGTCGAGATTCCATTGTCTGGTGGATGATTAAGACCCATAAAAAGAATCGTGAAAAATATCTACAGATGATGAATGCACCTGAATATCAACATATTCAATGGATTCGTTTAAAGTCTGCAAATGCAGTTGATGCATTTTTAGAACAATTGGACTCTTATGTTTTTGATGTTTAAGTTTTGATGTTTTATCAATAAAAAGTGCAGTTAAGTTACAGAAATAATCTTTATACCGCGCTTTGCGACATGCCTAATGTATGGATAGAAAAGAACAAAAGGAAAATAAAATGTTGGCTGAAATAGTTGGTATGGGTCAAGGTAGCATTACTGTAGAGCTCGAAATGATTCCCCGCAAAGGTGAGGCGGTCAAAATCATGTATGGTGCAGACGCAGAGCTTGAGGAGGAAGTAGTCTCGGTCAGTCATTATATTAATCAACATGCCGATCAGCATCGCGTTCGATTAGAAATTCGTCCATTTAATTATTTAACGACCTCATAATTTTGAAATCTTTCATACAGAAGTATGTTTATAAAAAAGCCCTTCTATGAGAAGGGCTTTTTAGTGTTGATGATATTTATACAGTTAAAGTCCGAAGTAATAAGCCAATAAGCAAATCACTACCGTAATAATAACTAAGGTAATCACTCCTCCTGCACCGGGTTTATGAGGCGAGTTAGCTGGGTGTGCATGCTGAGGATTTGATTTTCTTTGCTCAGTTTTAAATCCATCGAGAGGAGAGCTTTCGACTACAGGAGTTAAATGTGCAGTTTTATAGTGATTGGCGACTTTAACAATAAATTTTGCCGTTAAATCTTCAGTTTTTTGAGCAAAATGGCGCAAATTTAACTGTTCTTCAGGTGTATAGATGCTGCCATCTGCGTGATAGGGATGTTGAATTTTAGACTGAATATGGCGGTTTAATGCATCTAAGCGATGTAAGCTATCATGTGCGAAATCCGCTTGTGCATCCGTTGGCAAGAGTGCAAGTTTTGTAGATTCATTCGATTCGCTGCTTAGATCAGGCTGCGTACCATAATAAGGTGTGCCTAACACCTCCGGCTCAATAAAACCTTCCGCCGGTTTTTGCAAAAATAATTCTGCTTCAGTGAAGTTATGAATATCATCCCATTTGGGTAACTGCATATCTGCTTCGATGCGTTTAATGAGTTTATGGTTCAGCTCATAGCGCCAAAAAGTTTCGCGACGTATTTGTAGTTGTTGGGATACAGGTGCTTCATAGTCATTTTCTGCGTTATACCACTCGGCAAGTTCTTTACCAAAAATCCATGCCTGCTTTTTATTTTGTTCGTGGCTCACAATAAAATGGGCAAAGGGAAGAAGTTCAACGTTAGCATTCGGATTTTGTTCATCATTTAGCAAGCTAGAGCTATGTAAACTTAAGCGTTGTACCCCGTGTTTTTTTAAGCCTTCTAGCCAAATTTGGAAATGTTGAGCCAATAAATGCTGTGATAGCAAATCACGAAAATGGAAACTGTGCTGATCAAAAATGTGGTGATTCAACCAACGTTGAAAACTCAAACCTTGGTTGAGAAATTCATTGCCATAAGTGACGAGTGTGAGCTGTTGTTTCCAGATTGGATCGAGTGCCATAAAGATTGGATCCCATTGATATTGTGTTTATCTTATACTTTTTTTAAAACTTGATGCTAATGCAATTTTAACTTGTGAATGCGCTTCATCATAACGGCTAAAAACTGTTAGAATAAGGGGTTTATATTATTTTTTTAAATTGTTGCTTTGAGAGTTACTATGTCACTGGAAGCCCTGACCACTGAAGCGCTCGCTGCGATTGCAGCAGCAGAGGACCTTGCTACACTCGACCAAGTGCGAGTGCAATTTACAGGGAAGAAAAGCCAGCTCGCGGAACAATCGAAGTCGCTCGGTAAAATGGACCCAGAAGAACGTAAAGTTTTTGGTGCTCAAATTCATGCCGTTCGTGAATCGATTACTGGCGCACTGACTGCTCGTCAAGCTGAATTACAAAAAGCTGCATTAGAACAAAAGCTTGCTAGCGAAACGATTGATATTACTTTACCCGGCCGTGGTCAAACGGTGGGTAGTATTCACCCTGTGACCCAAGTTCAAGAACGTATTTGCCAATTTTTTACCAAAGCTGGCTTTACTGTTGCGACTGGTCCAGAAGTTGAAGATGATTATCACAACTTTGAAGCATTGAACATTCCGGGTCATCACCCTGCACGTGCGATGCACGACACTTTCTATTTTGATGCGAATCATTTACTTCGTACGCATACCTCAGGCGTGCAAATTCGTACCATGGAAACTCAGCAGCCACCAATCCGTATTGTGTGTCCTGGTCGTGTATATCGCTGTGACTCGGACCAAACGCATTCTCCAATGTTCCATCAAATCGAAGGTTTGTATGTGGCTGAAAACACTAGCTTTGCAGAGCTTAAAGGTTTGTTGGTGAACTTGTTAAATGAATTCTTTGAAAAAGATTTGAAAGTGCGTTTCCGTCCATCTTATTTCCCATTTACAGAGCCAAGTGCGGAAGTGGATATCATGGATGAACGTGGTAAATGGTTGGAAGTTTTGGGTTGCGGTATGGTGCATCCAAACGTTTTACAAGCCGCTGGCATTGACCCAGAAAAATACAAAGGCTTTGCCTTCGGTTTAGGTGTAGAGCGTTTTGCAATGTTGCGTTATGGCATTAATGACCTGCGTATGTTCTACCAAAATGATGTGCGTTTCTTACGCCAATTTGCTTAAACAGTTTTATACCTCTCCCTAACCTCTCCTGAAAGGAGAGGGGTTGTCCATCATGACTTAGGGTTCGTCTTCTTTCTCTAAAGGGGCGCTAGAGGGGATTAGAAATTTAGATATATAGGTTTTTATAAATGAAAATTAGCGAAAATTGGTTGCGTACATGGGTTAACCCAGCCATTGATAGCGATACACTTTCTGACCAACTGACCATGTTAGGTTTAGAAGTTGATGATTTATCTCCTGCTGCAAAACCATTTACTGGTGTAGTAGTCGGTGAAGTTTTAACAGTGGTTCAACATCCCGATGCTGACCGTTTACGTGTCACTACTGTAAACATCGGTTCAGGCGAGCCGTTACAAATCGTTTGTGGTGCTCCAAACGTACGTGTAGGCATGAAAGCTCCTGTAGCAACCATTGGTGCAGTACTTCCGGGCGATTTCAAAATTAAAAAAGGCAAGCTTCGTGGTGTTGAATCACAAGGCATGCTGTGCGGTGCGTCTGAAATTGATCTTGAAGACAAAATCGACGGTCTATTGGAGCTTCCTGCAGATGCTCCTGTAGGCACAAATATTCGTGAATACTTAGATCTTGATGACAATGTGATTGATATCAGCATCACGCCAAACCGTGGTGACTGTTTCAGTATTCGTGGTATTGCACGTGAAATTGGTGTGATTAATCAACTCCCTGTGACTGCCCCTGAAATTAAAGAAGTTGCTGCAACAATTACTGATGAGAAGAAAGTTGTTGTTGAAACTGATGGTTGCCCACGCTATTTAGGTCGAGTGATCAAAAACGTTAATACCAAAGCACCAACTCCTGAGTGGATGGAGCGTGCATTAGCTCGTGCAGGCATTCGTCAGCACAGTATTTTGGTCGATATTACCAACTACGTTTTAATGGAATTGGGTCAACCTTTACATGCATTCGATGGCGGTAAAGTTGAAGGTTCAGTTCGTGTACGCCAAGCAACAGCAGCAGAAAAATTAACGTTGTTGAATGAACAAGAAGTTGAATTATCTGAAAACGTGATGGTGATTGCGGATGATCAAAAAGCCTTGGCGATCGCAGGGATCATGGGCGGTCTAAGTTCAGCCGTTTCTGACGATACCACTGAAATTTTCCTTGAGTCGGCGTTCTTTGATCAACTCTATATCGCAGGTCGTGCACGTAGTTTTGGTTTGCATACTGATGCATCTCAGCGTTATGAACGCGGTGTAGACTTTGAATTGCCGATGACGGCAATGCACCGTGCTTCTCAGCTTATCGCTGATTTAGCTGGTGGTGAGTTTGGTCCAATTACTGTTGCTGAAAAAGTTGAATTATTACCAAAACGTGAAGCCATTGAACTGAACCAAGCGCAAGTCGATCAACTCCTCGGTTATAAAGTTGAATCTGCATTTATTACCGATGCTTTAACGCGTTTGGGTTGTAATGTCACTGTGAAAGCAGAAGGTGAGTGGACAGTTGTACCACCATCACACCGCTTTGATATGGCGATTTATCAAGACCTCATCGAAGAAGTGGCACGTATTCACGGTTACGACAATATTCAAATTAGCTTGCCGGTGATTGACGTCAAACTGGCGAAATACCAAGACCAATTTGAATTGGTTCAGTTACGTCAAACTGCAGTGGCTTTGGGTTATCAAGAAGCAATTAGCTTTAGCTTTGCAGATGCGAAACTAGAGAAACAATTGAATCCACAGGTTCAACCACTAGCGCTTGCAAACCCGATTTCTAGCGACCTTGCAGTGATGCGTTCAACCTTATTATCAAGTTTGATCCCATGTGTACAATACAACGTGAACCGTCAGCAAAACCGTGTGCGTTTCTATGAGCTTGGTCTACGTTTTGATTATCAAGGTGCGAACAGCATTCATGATCTCAAACAGATCCCAACCTTTGCACTGGTTGCAACAGGTTCGCGTACAACTGAATCTTGGCATGGTAAAGCACAGCCAATGGATTTCTTTGACTTTAAAGGCGATGTAGAAGAGATTTTAAATTCTGCACGTTTAAATGTTGAATATGTACGTTCAGAGCGTACCTGGTTGCATCCAGGTCAATCTGCTGAAATCTTAGTCAATGGTCAATCAATTGGTTATTTTGGTCGTTTACACCCATCTTTAGAAGATGAGTTGGATTTGGCGACTACTTGGGTCGCTGAATTAGATCAATCGGCTGTTTTGCAAACTTATGTATCTAATTTTACAGAATTATCACGTTTTCCGTCGGTTCGACGTGATATTGCGCTTTTAATTAGTGATAAGATTAATGTTAGTGAAATTCAGCAACTTATCGAAAAAACCGGCGGTGAGCTTTTAGACGCAGTTTGGTTATTCGATGTGTACACTGGTCAAGGTGTCGAAGAAGGCAAGCGCTCATTGGCATTTGCAATTCAATGGCAACATCCAACACGTACATTAGAAGATGCTGAAATCAAAACCGGTATGGATAACATACTTCAGGTGTTGGAAAACACTTACCAGGCGACATTGAGGGCTTCATGACAGCATTAACAAAAGCAGAAATGGCTGATCATTTAAGTGAGCTCACGAGTTTAAACCGTCGTGAAGCAAAACAAATGGTCGAGTTATTCTTCGATGAGATTAGCCAAGCGCTAATCTCTGGGGAACAAGTTAAACTCTCAGGTTTCGGTAACTTCGAGTTGCGTGATAAACGTCAACGCCCAGGCCGTAACCCGAAAACGGGTGAAGAAATTCCGATTTCTGCCCGTCGTGTAGTGACCTTCCGTGCGGGACAAAAATTCCGTCAACGTGTTGGAAATGAGCAGATCAATTGATCTGCTTTTTTTTTCCTTTGATTTAGGAGGCGCAGTGCTCATCATCTATCGCACAATTCATGTTGAAGAATATTCGTTTTAAAGTGAGACGATATACTTGAGTTGAGTTGAGTTGAGTTGAGTTGAGTTGTCGTAGAGGTTGATTGTGGCTTGCCTTTAGCTAAATTGTCAGTTTTTATTTTTCAATAAGCATGGGCTTAGTATTTTGAATTTTAGCTCTTTTTATGAACTAGGGTTTAAAGTTTGAGGCAATAAAAAAGAGAGCCAAAGGGCTCTCTTTTTGTGCTGAATAATCGGTTAGATTATTGAGCTTCAGAAGCAGCAGCAGTAGCTTCAGATGCAGCAGCAGTAGCTTCAGAAGCAGCAGCAGTAGCTTCAGATGCAGCAGCAGAAGCTTCAACAGCAGCAGCGTCAGACGCAGCAACTACTTCAGAAGCAGCAGCTTCAGATGCAGCAGCAGGAGCAGCTTCTTCAGTTTTTTTAGCACAACCAACGAAAGCTAAAGTAGTAGCAACTGCAGCAGCAATAGCGATTTTTTTGAATAACATGGCATCACTCTCTAAAATATGAGATTAAAAAATAACCTGCGTTAGTCTGTTGTGTGCTTTTATTATGCCTAATTTGAATAGGTATTAAAAATGCATAGAGCAGTCTAACTGGTCTGCGTGTATGCTATCACTGAGTATTTTGAAATGCTACTAGTGACTTTGAAAAAACCGTTAAAAATAGGTGAAAAACGGCCATTTTTTAACAGAAAATAACAATTAAGAGAAAGTTTTATATTGGCTAAATAGCAAATAAACTACTAAAAAGAATAGGGTTTTTTAAAATATATTTTTTATAATCAGAAGCTTGAAAATAAGTTTACATGGAAATCCATCAAATGTTTCTTTGTGTAACCAAAGTCAACCAAATAAAAAGGCCATCGTTATAGATGGCCTTTTCAGTCAAACATTCAACTTAGTTGGATGCTTTACGTTTCATTTGATCAAAGAAATCATCATTGGTTTTGGTTTCTTTCATGCGATCAAGCAAGAATTCCATCGCTGCAAGTTCGTCTTGTGTATGAAGCAATTTACGTAAAATCCAAACTTTACGTAGGTTATCTTCAGACATCAAACGCTCTTCACGACGTGTACCTGATTTTTTGATGTTCATCGCAGGGAACACGCGTTTTTCAGCAATACGACGGTCTAGGGTAATTTCTTGGTTACCTGTACCTTTGAATTCTTCGTAGATCACTTCATCCATCTTACTGCCAGTTTCAATCAACGCAGTTGAGATAATTGTCAGTGAACCACCTTCTTCGATATTACGTGCTGCACCGAAGAAACGTTTTGGACGTTCTAAAGCATGGGCATCCACACCACCAGTAAGAACTTTACCAGATGACGGAATCACGGTGTTGTAAGCACGGGCTAAACGAGTAATTGAGTCTAGCAAAATCACCACGTCTTTTTTGTGTTCTACAAGACGTTTCGCTTTTTCAATCACCATCTCTGCAACTTGTACGTGACGAGCTGGTGATTCATCGAATGTTGAAGCAACTACTTCACCACGAACAGTACGTTCCATTTCTGTTACTTCTTCAGGACGTTCGTCAATCAAAAGGACAATCAAGAAACATTCAGGATTGTTACGAACAATCGACTGAGCGATGTTTTGTAACAACATGGTTTTACCCGCTTTTGGCGGTGCAACGATAATTGAACGTTGACCTTTACCAATTGGAGCAACCAAGTCAACCACACGCGCAGTTAAGTCTTCTGTTGTACCATTACCTAATTCCATTACCAATTGTTCGGTTGGAAATAAAGGTGTTAAGTTTTCGAAAAGAATCTTATTACGTGAGTTTTCGGGTGTGTCGTAGTTAATTTGATTAACTTTTAATAATGCAAAGTAACGTTCGCCTTCTTTAGGTGGACGAATCGTACCTGTAATAGTGTCACCAGTACGAAGGTTGAAGCGACGGATTTGTGATGGGCTCACATAGATATCGTCAGGGCCGGCTAGGTAAGAACCCGCTGCAGAGCGTAAGAAACCAAAGCCGTCCGACAGAATTTCTAGAACGCCATCACCAAAAATCTCTTCGCCGTTCATTGCGTGGCGCTTTAAGATGGCAAAAATAATATCTTGCTTACGGTTACGAGCCATTCCTTCGAGGCCCATAAACTCGGCAATCTTGATGAGTTCGCCAATCGGTTTTTTCTTGAGTTCGGTTAAGTTCATAGGTGGTCAGATAGAATCTAAAATTCTGAGGTACAGGTTGGAAAAGGGAGCAACAAATGTGCCGCGATCATGCAAGAAACGATAGCAATTGGTTTGCACAAAACAATTCAGAGATCTGATTCGTTATATGAAGAGAGATGTGAAAAACAATTCTGTTGCCGAGCGGCATTGTATGTGTTGTGTTGTAAGAAAATGACAGGATTTGAGATCCTTAATTTCTTGAGTAAACAATATAAGAGAGAACACAGCATTTGTCAATTTATCAACCAAAAAAATACGCTGTGTAAAACAGCGTATTTTCGAGTGTTTTTATCGAAAAAATATTAGATGTTTTCTTCGATGAAAGCTGTCAATTTAGATTTTGGTGCGGCACCGACTTGGGTTGCTACAACTTCGCCGTTTTTAAACATTAATAATGCAGGAATGTTACGGATGTTGTAGTTTACAGCTGTTTGTTCGCAAGAAGTTACGTCTACTTTAACGATTTTAACTTTGCCTTCAAACTCAGTTGAAAGTACTTCAAGTACAGGTGCAATGGCTTTACAAGGAGCACACCAACCTGCCCAGAAATCTACAAGTACAGGAGTATCAGACTCTAGTACATCGGCTTGGAAGTTTTCATCAGTTGTATTTACGATATTGCCAGACATGGATTTTGCTCCGGAATTAATTTTTAAGTTGACTCTATGTTTATAAGTATTACATAGCCAACTATAACAATGTAGGGGGTTATGTAAATTTTCGACCTGAATGGCGAGTTTGTCTAATGGATGAACACGATGCCGATGATCGTGTATGACTATCATTGCTTCAGATAAAAAATCGATAAGTTCCGCCCGAACTACTCATAAATGGCTTTTAAATTGCATGTATGTGAATTAATCTAAGCACAATTCTGAACAGGTTTTTTTGAATAATGTCTGATTTTTTGATTGATGAAGAATTACTTGCTGCTATCGATATGGGATCGAACAGCTTCCACTTGGCTATCGCACGCGTAGACCATGGTGAAGTGAAAAAAGTTGCATCAATGTCAGAAAAAGTACAGCTTGCCGCAGGTCTAGACGAAAATAAAAATTTGACTGAAGCCGCACAGCAACGAGGATTAGCCTGCCTAGCACGTTTTGTGGGGCGTTTAAATCCTGTACAAGCTAACCGTTTACGTATTGTGGCGACTAATGCCTTGCGTCAAGCAAAAAATGGTCATGAATTTATTCAAAAAGCCGCTGAAATTTTACCAAAACCAATTGAAATCATTGCTGGTCGTGAAGAAGCCCGTCTCATTTATTTAGGGGTTTCACATACTATGGCAAATAGTGGTCGCCGCCTTGTGATTGATATCGGTGGGGGGTCAACAGAGTTGATTATTGGTGAAGAGTTTGAACCGATTCATACAGAATCTGTGCAAATGGGCTGTGTCGCTTTTACCAAAGCGTTTTTTGCTGATGGTGAAATTAACCTGAAAAGTTTTGATAAAGCGGTAAATGCTGCTCGCAAGGAAATCGCAGGCATTGCCAACACTTATAAAGCTGCGGGCTGGGATACTGTTGTCGGTTCAAGTGGCACGATCAAAGCATGTCGTCAGATTTGTGTCAATATGGGCTGGAGCAACGATCAGGAAGAACTGACACGTGACGGTTTATTTAAACTCAAAGATAAATTGCTTAAATATAAGCATGTCAATGAAATGGAATTTGATGGTCTAAAAGAAGACCGTCGAGCAGTTTTGCCAGCCGGCATTGCCATTTTGTATGCCGTCTTTGATGTGTTGAATATCGATAAATTGGTTTATTCTGATGGCGCGTTACGTGAAGGCGTGATGTACGACCTATTGGGACGTTTCCAACATGAAGATGTTCGTGACCGTTCTGTACATGCGTTGATGGGTCGCTACAACGCAGATATGAAACAAGCTGAACGTGTGGTAAATACCGCTCAACAACTGTTTAATGGTGTGGCGACCGCACTGAATTTGACCAGTGATGACAGTGATTTACTGCGTCGTGCAGCGTATTTGCATGAAATTGGCTTAGCGATCAGTCATAGTGGTTACCATCGTCATGGTGCTTATTTACTGCAACATTCGGATATTCCGGGTTTCTCACAAATTGATCAAAACCATTTGTCGCATTTAGTGGCGCATCATCGTCGTAAGTTACGTAGTGACGCGCGCATTGATGTGATGAAAGTCGGTGGTAACAAACTTGTTTACTTATGTCTATTGCTTCGTTTAGCAGTTTTATTAAATCATAGTCGCAGCGATGAGATGCTTCCTGCCATTGAATTAAGCGTGGACAATGCGCAACAATGGCAACTTAGTGTTTCTGGTGATGCCAAACAGTGGCCTTTGTTGGTTGCAGACTTGCATGATGAGCAGGTGCAATTTAAGCATTGGGATATTGAACTGAATATCCAGTCGGAACAATTTATCAATTAACAGACCAGTTAAGTTAGGGATAATGATCGACCTATGAAAAATAAAGCAGCTCAATCTAAAGCCTGGACTACGGTTCAGATCGCACGTCATCCTGAACGTCCGCAGTTTTTGGATTATGTTGGCGAAATTTTTACAGAGTTCGATGCTTTGCACGGTGACCGCCTATTTGGTGATGACGGAGCGATGATTGGTGGTTTGGCTCGTTTAGATGGTCAGCCTGTGATGATTGTAGGTCAGCACCGTGGTCGTAGTACACGTGAAAAATTACAACATAATTTTGGTATGAGTAACCCCGAAGGTTACCGTAAAGCGCAGCGTTTATTGGATATGGCGGAGCGTTTTAATCTGCCAGTCTTTACCTTTATTGATACCATGGGTGCCTACCCAGGTGTGGGTGCAGAAGAACGTGGTCAGGCTGAAGCGATTGCAACCAGCTTAGCTCAGCTTTCTTCACTCAAAGTGCCTGTAGTGGCAACGGTATTGGGTGAAGGTGGTTCGGGTGGTGCGCTCGGTATTGGCGTAGCTGACCGTGTGATTATGCTATCTCACAGTATTTATTCAGTAATTTCACCTGAAGGCTGTGCATCTATTTTGTGGAAAACTGCAGAAAAAGCAGAACAAGCAAGTGAAGCATTGGCATTGACGGCAGATAAATTGCAGAAGATGGGCATTGTAGAATACGTGGTGGACGAAGCGGAAGGCGCACATTTAAACCCTGAAAAAGTCATGCAGGATTTGAAAGTGGTCTTGAAGCAAGCTCTAGAAGAACTGCAACCAATGGATGCAAACGAACGATGCGAAGCGCGTTATCAGCGTTTAATGAAGTTTGGCAGCGACAATTTAGGGCTGACTGCTTAAGTCAAATTCAGGCGCTGCCTGAACAAAGCCGATTTTTAATAGGATGTAGTGGTGGCATGGATTCCATGTTGCTGCTGCATCTTATGTCGTTTTTGTGCCCTGAAAAAATACGGGTGATTTATATTGATCACCAACTACAAGCGTGTAGTCACGCTTGGGGTGAGTTTGTACGTGCTCAGTGTGCAGCGCTAAATCTTCCATTCATTATACAAAAAGTTCAGGTTGCGCAAGGTAACCTTGAAAACCAAGCCCGCTCAGCCCGCTATCAAGCCTTTGCCCAACATTTACAAGCAGATGAAATATTGCTACTTGCGCATCATCAGCAAGATCAAGCCGAGACACTGATATTGCGGCTACTTTCAGGTGCCGGTGTCCATGGCCTTGCTGCCATGAAAAAATTCGATGTACGTGAAGATTTTACTTTATGGCGTCCCCTATTAGATCTTTCACGTGAGCAAATTTGCCAATGGGCAGCACAGCTGCATGTGCAAAATATTCAAGATCTCACCAATTTTGATACCGACTATGACCGCGCGTGGAGTCGTGAGATTTTGTGGCCGTTACTCAGCGATCGATTTCCTAAAATGCAGCAAGCTCTGAGTCGAACCAGTTACTTGATGCAAGATGCTGATGAAATTTTACTTGAGGTGTTGCAACAAGATTTAGCGGCCTGTGGTTCATCGCAAGTGTTATCTTTGGAGGCTTTACAACAGCTCAGTCTGGCACGTCAGCGTCAGTTGTTATCGCACTGGATGAAAGGTGAGGGGCAATATCGTCCAAGCTTTGAAATGGTACAGCGTTTAGTTTCAGAAGTGATTAACTCACGCGAAGACTCGCAAGCGGCACTACACTGGAATGGATTTTATTATCTGCGCTTTCAACAGCAACTTCATCGGATTGCCAAAGCGGATTATCTTCAAACTGAACCCATTCAAGAGGTTGAGGTTGTAACTTGTGTTGCAGGTCAGTGCCTCAAGTTGCCTGCCGGCCATTTTGTGATTCAACCCTCAAAGGTTGGTTTATCACCTGAATTATTGGGGCAGCAACTGCAGATTCGCCCACGTCTTGGAGGTGAAAAAATTCATTTATATGGTCGTGTCGGAAGTTGGCCTTTGAAAAAAGCCATTCAGCAGGCGCAAATTTTTCCATGGCGACGTCATACTATTCAAATATTAAGCCGAGATAATGTTATGCTAGGCGTCTTTACGCCTCAGGGCTTTTGGTTGGCGCAGTCTGAATTTTGTACTCAAGCTGGCTGGCAACCGACATTATCTCTTAACGCTAAATCTGCAATATCGGATCTTCAATCATGAGCGCAATTCTAAATTGTAATATCAGTTTCATTGGTGGCGGCAACATGGCACAGGCTTTAATTGGTGGCCTAATTGCACGTGGTGTCCCGACTACACGTATTACAGTTTCAGATCCCGTAGAAAAAGTACGTGAGCTTTTGGCTGAAAAAGATTTGCATGTGACCGATGATAATGTTGCAGCAATTCGAGAAGCTGACATTGTTCTTTTTGCCGTTAAACCTCAGGTGTTGGCAAAAGTTTTGGCACCATTACAAGGGTTGCTAGAAGGGAAGTTAGTGATTTCAATTGTTGCAGGTGCAGAAATTGCAACGATTTCAAAACTATTAGGCACAGAGCGTATTGTTCGTGTCATGCCAAACACACCGGCTTTAGTTCAAACCGGTGCGCATGGTTTGTATGCAGGTGAAGCGGTTTCGGCTGAAGATCGTGATCTTGCAAGTCAAGTTTTGGCTTCAACGGGTTTAACACTTTGGGTAAACTCAGAAGCTCAGATTGACGCGGTAACAGCAGTTTCTGGTTCAGGTCCTGCATACTTTTTCTATATGATGGAAAGTATGATCCGTGCAGGTAAAAACATGGGCTTGGATGAAAAAGTAGCTACAGCGCTAACCTTGCAAACTGCATTGGGCGCTGCACAAATGGCGATTACCAGTGCCAACAGTCCTGCGGAGTTGCGTAAAAATGTAACCTCTCCAAACGGTACAACACAAGCTGCGATTGAAGTATTTGATCATGCTCAAATTTCACAAAATATTCAGGCCGCTTTAGCCGCAGCGCAAAAGCGTAGCCAAGAGTTGGCACAAGAGTTAAGCGAAAGCACCAAATAATTCGATTTGATTTAGGAAAGTTCAAGTATGGGCTCTGCTCAAATTTTTGGAATCATTATTAACGTTGCAATTTTGCTCGTATTTTTCCGCTTTTTAATGCAGCTTGCTGCCGTGAGTCCATATAACCCTGTGGTTTTGGCAACAGCAAAAGCAACAAAAATTGTCGATATCTTTAGCCGAATTTTCCCAACTTTGGCCAAAGGTCGAGTGAATACTGCAGCTTTGGTGTTGGTGGTGATTCTGTATTTGTTAAAAATGTTTGGTTTGATGTATTTGTCTGGCGTGGCGGTGAATAGTCCATTCCATTTGATCATTATGACCTTTGTGACCATGATTCAGGATTTAATCCGTTTCTGTCGTTACTTAATTTTTGCATCGATTATTTTGAGTTGGGTCGTGATGTTTAGTCAGTCACGTTCGCCTTATATTGAAGTGGTTCAAGAGCTGGCGGAACCGCTACTTGCACCATTCCGCCGTATTCTTCCAAATATGGGGATGATTGACTTATCACCAATTTTTGCGATTTTGGCATTGTTGGTTGCGGAAACCATTATGAAGCAAGTCGCAATTGCATTATTGACTGGTCTTTAATCTGAGCTAAGACGAGTTTAATAAAAAAGGACGCCTCGGCGTCCTTTTTTGTGGATTTAATATGAGGTGTAAAACAAGATATTTATACTAACTAATAAACATCTCACCTCCATCCAACCTTCCTCCTAGAGGGAGAAAGGCGTGAATGAACGTGAATGAATTAGTGTGCTTCGTCCCAGTTATTACCTTGACCGACTTCCACAATCAGGGGAACGGAAATTTTCAACACAGATTGCATCACTTCAGTCAGTTGGGCAGAGAGTTCATCGGCAATTGCAGCATCGACTTCAAACACTAATTCATCGTGTACTTGCAGTAACATTTTGGCTTGATCTTTCGGTAAGATTTTATCGACTGCAATCATGGCCAGTTTAATGATATCCGCCGCAGAACCTTGTAGCGGCGCATTAATCGCTGCACGTTCAGCGCCTTGTTTCACCATTTTGTTGCTCGCCATAATGTCCGGTGTATACAGACGACGACCTAAAATAGTTTCCACAAAACCTTGTTCACGTGCGACTTGGCGAGTACGTTCCATATATTCCAAAACACCAGGGTAGCGTTGGAAGTATTTACCAATATAGTTACGCGACTCTTCTCGAGTGAAACCCAGTTGACGGGTCAAACCGAATTCTGACATGCCATAGAGCAGACCGAAGTTCACCGCTTTGGCTTGACGACGTTGGTTGCTGGTCACTTCATCGAGTGGAATGCCCAAAACTTCTGCCGCAGTACGTTTATGTACGTCTTGCCCATGATTGAAGGCATCGACCAAGGCATGATCTTGCGAGAAATGCGCCATTAAACGTAATTCGATTTGCGAGTAATCGGCTGCCAATAAAATGCGACCTTCAGGTGCAATAAAGGCTTTACGGATTTGACGTCCAATATCTTCACGGACAGGAATGTTCTGTAAGTTTGGATCGGTAGATGACAAACGACCTGTAGCCGTTAACGCTTGGTGGTAACTGGTATGCACACGATGTGTGTCATTATTCACTTGCTTTAACAGACCATCGGTATAGGTGCTTTTCAGTTTAGAGAGACCACGATATTCCAAAATTAAATCAGTAATCGGATGATCGATTTTTTCTAACACACTTTCACTGGTGCTGTACTGACCAGTAGAGGTCTTTTTGCCACCTTTTAAACCTAATTTATCAAACAGAATTTCACCCACTTGTTTTGGCGAGCTGACATTGAAGCTTTGACCCGCAAGATCGGTAATTTCGGTTTCTAAATTTTGAATGGTATTGGCAAATTCCATACCAAGTTGGTCGAGGAAGTTCATATCTAGCTCAATGCCGTTTTCTTCCATAGAGGTTAGAACACGGGCAACCGGCATTTCAATATTGTACAAAATATTGATCAGCTCCGGGTGAGCTTGTAACTTCTTATCGAGTACTTCATACAGACGATAGGTCACATGGGCATCTTCTGCGGCATAATGGGCTGCCGTTTCAAGCTCAATTTGGTTAAAGGTTTTTTGTTTTGCACCTTTGCCCGCCACTTGTTCGAACGTCGTTGTGAGATGACTTAAATACAAACGTGCGACGTCATCCATCCCATGACGTGTAGCCACAGAGTTAAGGACATAAGAGGCCAACATGGTATCGAAATACCAACCTGCCAAATGAATGCCATGATTTTCTAAGACATGTGCATCATATTTGAGATGATGACCAATTTTTTGTACGTCATTATCTTCAAGTAAAGGTTTGAGTTGATTCAGGATCGTGTCGCGATCAAGTTGTTGCGGCGCACCTTCATAATCATGCGCAAGCGGCACGTAATAGGCATCATGTGCATCTAAAGCTACTGAGAAACCCACAATCTGTGCCACGCGGTAATCAAGGCTTGTGGTTTCAGTATCAAAGGCAAAACGCTTTTCAGTGCTCAGACGTTTAAATAACACATCCCAATCTTCTTGAGTCAATACCGTGTGATAACGTGCTTCACCAAGTAAGTCATCAACACTGGTTTTGTCCGCTTGATCTTCAACTTCAGGTGCATTGGCTACAGTCGCCGTGGTGTTAATGGCTTTGGCTGCTTGTTTGTAGGTTGCGCCATTGGGGTTGTTCGGATGATCTAAAGACTGCAGTTGGTTACGGAATTCTAGTTCCGTATATAAATCACGAAGTGCTGGAATATTTGGATCGGCAAGTTTCAAATCTTCGTATTTAAGACCCATGTCGAGGTCACAAACAATACTCGCCAGTTGGTGATCAAGAGCAATCCCTTCGACATTGTCTTTAATGTTTTGACCGACTTTACCTTTAATACTGTCGACATTTTCTAAAATGCCGCCAATCGAGCCGTACTCGGTTAAAAGTTTCGCTGCCGTTTTTGCGCCAACACCGGGTACACCACGGATACCATCAGAGGCATCGCCCATCAGCGTGAGGTAGTCAATGATTTGATTCGGCCACACCCCAAATTTTTCAAAAACACCTTGAACGTCCATCGGTTTGTCTTTGAAGCTGTCTTCTAAAGTGACACGCTCAGTAACGAGCTGCGCCATGTCCTTGTCACCAGTGGAGATCAAAACTTGATGACCGGCTGCTTCAGCGCGTTTGGCTAAAGTTCCGATAATGTCATCGGCTTCAGCACCCGGCAACATATGCAGCGGAATCCCTAGAGCACGAATTAATGCATGAAGATATGGAATTTGTTGTGATAATTCTTCAGGCATGCTTGGACGGTCACCTTTATAAATCGGGGACAATTCATGACGGAAGGTTGGTTCAGGTGTATCGAAAATAACGGCCATATGCGTCGGTTGGATACGACGCATTAATTTTTGGATGGCAGAAATGGCACCTCGGATTGCATTGGTATGCAAACCGGTTGAAGTGGTTAATGGTGGCAGTGCATGGTAGGCACGAAATAAAAAGTATGAGCCATCGACCAAGACAAATGGTGGCATTGATAATTTCCTAATCCTAAAAACGGTTTTATTGTACGTGATTTTTTGCCCGTACGCTGAGTCTAGATTGTATATGTAACTTACCGAATCACTGATGAATAGTTTTAATCCATCCGTCAGGCTCATGTATCATCAAAACATTCAGGAAAATGACGAAGCAGGTATGCTGAAACAGAATAATGAAATCAAGATGATTTGGTTGATGACGCTGATCTTGGTAGGGATCGGGGCATGGTACTTAGATGTCCGTATCCTGAGTTATATCAGTGGCATCGGTTTTATGCTCAGTGTGATGAATTATGTCGATGATTTACAGCACGGCGCTGATGCACTGAGTTCATCAAAACAACCATTTCAAGTGACATCAAAGGTTCCGTTATATATTGCATCGTTATTAACGGTCGTTGGACTGTTAACAGAATTGGGATACTTGGTTGCGATCGGGATTGGCCTGTGGGTCTATTTTTTTCTGCGTTGGCTGAAACGATTAGAACGTCAGCTGCATCTATTGCAAGGACGTGCGCTTCAGTCGCAATCGATACATGCAGCTACTTCAATATCAGCGTCGACAATAGACCGTCCTGCAAATTTTGATTCTAACGATACACCATCTGTACATCCCGCGACGGCAGTTGGTACAGCTAGACATCAGGCATCATTCAATTCAACGCCTTCTAATACACCATCCAAGTCTGCGCCAAATCTATCTAGTCAAATTCAGCAATGGCTTTTCCAAGGTAATCCCGTGTTAAAAGTGGCGGTACTGGTCTTGGTGATTGGCGTGGTGCTATTACTCAGATTTGCCACAGAGCATTGGCAACTAAGCTTGGCCATGAAACTGCTGATCGTGAGTTTGATCAGTGCTGGTGTTGTCGGACTGGGTTTTTGGCTACAAACCAAAAATCGCAGTTTTGCCTTGGCTCTAGAAGGTCTAGGTCTTGCAGCGCTGTTTTTGACTTTATTTTTTGCCTATTACAATGCTGTGATTGCGGGCTTTGGCATAGCCTGTGTACTGTATGCAGTGCTTATGGCATTGACGATTTGGCTCAGTTTGAAACAACAGTCAGTTGAACTGGCAATCATGGCAATGCTGATCGCCTATCTTGCTCCATTTACCTTGCCTGTTCGTGATGCAACTGCAACGGAATTTATTGCCTATTATCTTGTGATTAATATTGCTGTTGCGGTCATGAGTACATTAAGACCGTGGAAATATCTAAATCAAATCGCTTTTTTGATGACGGTGATTATGGGTGGTGGATATGCTTTTTACCACGGATACACCACCGAACGTCAGATGATGAGCGTGCTGGTTTTAGTCCACGCTGCGATTTTTATCTGGCTCGGTTTTCGTTTTAGCCAGTTATTGGCGAAACAGGATCTTGCGCATTTTCAGCTTAAACCTGCCTTGGATATTGCACTGATTTTTGCTGCACCAGTGCTTGCTTATCTGGCATTGTATTTGATGTATTTTGAGGAAACGGTATGGCAGGCGGGGTATAGCTTGCTATTCGCGGCGCTTTTTGCCGCGCTGTATAGCATCAGTAAACGTAGTGCTGTGATCCCACTGATTGCACAAAGTTATTTGAGTTTGACCTTAATATTCTTGGCATTGATTCCACCGATAGTATTGAAAGAGCAGTGGAGTGTGGTTGGTTGGGCAGTTGAAGGTGCGTTGATATTTATATATGCCCTATACAAGCAGTCCAATATCAGCCGTTATTTAGGCATGGCGCTCTTGGTAATGGCGGGTTGTTCAAGTCTGTACTATTTGGTTCAACTGCCACATTTCCCTGCACAGATGTATTGGGGCGTGTGTTTGAGCTATTTGGCGGCCATTATCGTGACGCACGCTGTTCCTGCATTTCATAAACAGCTTTCAAGTTCGAGTATTGCCTTTCAATGTGTGCAAATGCTCTCAGCAACCACCATGTTTATCATGTTGCTCTTAGATTGGCTGCAGACTAGCCATCAATTGGCCTTGAGTCTATTGATCGTCAGTGTGGCCTATCTGGTGGTGAATGAAGGCTTGTTAAAGCGAAAAGCTTCGTGGAGTTGGTCCATCATTAAGTGGACGGGTCTAGTGCCTGTTTATGTGATGGGGCTGTACCAAGTCATTTCAGTGAGTGAGAACGGTCAGTTAATTTGGCATTCAACGATGGAGCAGATTTATTTTGCATTCGCTGGGCTGAGCTTGACGCTGCTTTGGCTACGACCATTACTCGGTGTGCGTGAAGAAAAAGAATGGGTCAGTCTCGGAATTTTGAGTAGCTTGGCGTGGACCAGTCTGACGCTGATACCCAGTATGCCGTATATCAGTGTGGTAATTTTGCCGCTGATATTTTGTGCATGGTGTTATTGGCAAGCGCAGCAACCGGCCTGGAAAATGTTTTGGCAAGCACGTAGCAGCTTGTTTTTGGCTCTAAGTTGGATCATTAGTTCGCAATTATATAGTCAGCAGGCCTTTGTGGGATATATCTTGCCGATACTGAATCCTTTTGATGCAGTGAGTTTGCTGTTGTTAGCGGCTTTTTTATGGATGTTGAATCAACAGTTAAAAGCTGGTTTAGATCGTAGCTTGGCTGCCGTGTTGAGTGTCCTAGGGCTACTTTGGTTAAGTAGTTATGTTGTGCTCCGTGCCTTACATAGGTATCTGGATACGCCTTATAACAGTTTAGATATTTGGAGTGATGCGACCGTTCAACTAAGTTTTACCGTGCTGTGGGTGTTATTGGCTTTAGTGAGTATGCGCTTTGCCACTCAGTGTCAATTACGTTCAGTTTGGCTGCTCGGCGGCAGTATTTTGGTCTTGGTCACTTTGAAATTGGTTTTGCTGGATTTATCTCATGTCGGCACACTCATGCGAGTGATTTCATTTATGGCGGCAGGTTTTGCCATGCTTTTGATTGCCTATATTGCACCCATGCCGAATGACAAGGTTGAACCATGATGAAATTCTTAAAGGTACGAGATCACTAAGCTATACAGGTCGATGGCTATAAAAGTACATGATAAAAAAACCCTGCACATTTGAAGATATGCAGGGCCTTTCATATCAAGTCGATAGACCATTATTTGAGTTGAGGCTCTCGTTGAATTTCTTGCGCATTGGCATATTGATCGACGTTAGCATCGCTTGCTTGTGTAGAAAGTGGGTGGTCAACAAAACCCATTTTCGGGACAGGGATTTCAATTTTATTTTCGACAAAGGCATTTCGAATCCGTTCTTGCATCTCATCGCGGACTTTCAGGAAATTCTCTCTTTGACACCAAATAGCAAAAAGCAATTCAATGGATGACTCTCGAAAGGCAGTGACGGTCACGGCAGGTTTAGGATCGGCCAAGACCAATGGATATTTACTGACGGCATCTAATAGAACTTCGCGAACTTTGATGATGTCTTCATGAAAGTTAATCGCAAGGGTAATTGGAATGCGCCGTATTGGAAACTTAGACAAGTTATGCACAGGTGCCCGAATCAGTTGTTCATTCGGCAAACGGACATAGACATTGTCCTGCGTGAGTAATTTGACCGACAGTAAATCAATCGAGATTACTTCACCTTCAATGGTATGCCCACGAATCAGTGTCAATTGAATGGTATCACCCACCTCAAAAGATCCTTCACCGATCAAGAACATCCCGCTGATCAGGTTGGATGCGGACGTTTGAGAGGCAAAACCCAATGCGACCGTTAAAATACCCGCTGCACCCAAGAAGACGCTGAGTTTAAAGCCGGCTTCTTTTAAACTGGCCATCACAAAGATTAAAAAGATGAAATAGAAAATCCCGCGACGCCAAACCAACTGCTGATGGGCATTGAAACGCATACCCACAGTACGAATAAAGGTATTCGAGATAAAACGTGCAATCAGAAAGCCGATGACTGCCAGTAAAACAGCCACCAATAATTCCGTCAGCCGATCGGTATTGAGATTGGCGACCATTCCTTTTAGGCTGCTGGTAATTTCTGTCGAAATATTTAAATCTGCCATGGCTCGCCCTTAGAAAAATGAATCAAACATATTAAACAGCACATTGGCTGACTCGCGTGGCGGATGCAGATAAATCACGTCACCGGCTTGTGGCGGTGTACGGTTTTCAATTTTGACCCGCGGCGGTTTGTCATGACCTTCATGCACGACTCGAATTTGTGAAGTCCATAAACGTCCTGTACTTTCACTATAAAATAATGGCAAAGCCGGTACAGGGACATTCATACGGTCAAAACGAATCTGTTGATTACTCACGTTATGAAACTCAATAGGGGTTACTGCACGAAAAGCACGAGGTTTGAGTTGTTTAAGTTCTGTACGACCATCAACTGCTGTGGCATAGCAAATTTCACCCATTCGATGATTCGGACCAAACCAGGTATCTTTTGGTAGAATCACAGGTATATCAAACAAGGGTTCTCTAAGACCTTCGACAAAACCAGCAATCCAAAGCGGTGTGCTGATATATAACGTTCCGCGCTGTCCGGCTGGAATATAAATCGGATCGACCGGTTTAATCACCACAGACCGATCGGCCAAACGTGGCATAATTTGAATTTTGTCATGTGTCTGGCGGAACATATAACGTTCCATTTTAATGGGCTGTGGAAAACCAAATTCAGGGTCTTGAATCAGATGCCATTGTTGCTCATAGTCAAACTGAAAGGTCGGGCGATGGTATTCCATACGCCACTCTTGCATGCCGCGCGTCACACGAAACAATAAAGACCCAAACTGCCAACTGCGCGGGTGATTCAGTTCAAATTGATATTCCCCCCACCATTTACGTTTTGGGGATTCCTTTTCAGTCAAATCATTTTCTAATGGCAATGCGTATATCCCTTGTCCTGATAAATCCTAAAAACAGACTTCACGCTGTAAGATGCTTAGAGTACACTCAAAACAACTTTTTTCATCATTATAATGCGTGATGCAAGTACTTAAACAATTACAAATACCATATAGTTTTGCCAAACGTCATGGCGTATTGCTTCGATATGAGGGTGATCAAGCTTTTATTGTGCGTCGTGACAGCACGCCACTGTTGGCTTTACAAGAAGCACGTCGCTTTTTAGGGCATCCTGCACAATATCAATTATGTAGTGAGCAAGAGTTTAATCAATTACTCAGTGCAAGCTTTGCCGGAGACACCGGTGAGTCTCAACAAGTTGCAGCGGGTTTGGAAGATCATCCTGATTTACTCAGCCTTGCGGACTCTGTGCCAGAAGCTGAAGATCTGATGGATCAGGAAGATGATGCACCGATTGTACGCTTAATCAATGCCTTATTGTCGGAAGCGATCCGTGTCGGTGCTTCGGATATTCATATCGAATCCTTTGAAAAAAAGCTGTCTGTCCGCTTACGTGTCGATGGTCAGTTACGTGAAATTGTGCAGCCACGTCGTGAACTTGCGCCATTGTTGGTGTCACGGATTAAAGTCATGGCTAAACTCGATATTGCGGAAAAGCGAATTCCACAAGATGGTCGTATTTCACTGCGTTTGGCAGGCCGAGAAGTTGATGTTCGTGTATCAACTTTACCGTCTTCCTATGGTGAGCGTGTGGTGATGCGTTTACTCGATAAGCAAGCTGGGCGTTTAAATATGACCCATTTGGGCTTGATGCAACATGATTATGATCGACTGAAACAACTGGTGCATCGTCCGCATGGCATTATTTTGGTTACAGGGCCGACCGGTTCAGGTAAAACCACAACCTTATATGCGGCATTGTCTGATTTAAATGATGGCTCAAAAAATATTTTGACCGCAGAAGATCCAATTGAATATCAACTTGAAGGGATCGGGCAGACACAGGTCAATACCAAAGTCGATATGACCTTTGCTCGTGCATTAAAAGCCATGCTCCGCCAAGACCCAGATGTGGTGATGGTCGGGGAGATTCGTGATTTAGAAACTGCTGAAATTGCAGTACAAGCGTCATTAACAGGGCACTTGGTACTTTCAACGCTGCATACCAATACAGCAATCGGTGCGGTGACCCGTCTTAAAGACATGGGGATTGAACCCTTTCTACTTTCAAGCTCATTGATCGGTGTGGTGGCGCAGCGTTTGGTTCGAACCTTGTGCCGTCACTGTGCGACTTGGCATGATGCCGATGATTTTGAAAAAGACTTATTTAAGCATCTCGATGCATCGGCCGAATTAAAATTGCCACAACCTAAAGGCTGCGAACAATGCTCGCATACTGGATTTACAGGGCGTACCGCAATTTATGAAATCGTTCCGATTGATGAGCAAACACGTCGCCTCATTCATGGTAATGCTGCTGAGTTTGAGTTAGAAAATCATGTACGTGCAAATGCGGGTTCAATACGTGATGATGGATTGCGTAAAGTTTTGGCAGGTAAAACCACCATTGAAGAAGTGCTCAGAGTGACGAATGAAGCGGCTGAATAGTCAGTGTAAAATATAAATAAAGCCCCGAAGCCTGTGCAAGGACTCGGGGCTTTGCTTTAGTTAATCTTTTCAAAATGAATAACAGCATCGTATGCTTTATCTGTCAGAGTGAGGTGAGTTGCATCACTGAGTTTCATTTCAATGTTATTGCTCTCTTTATATTTCAAAACATCATTATTCACTTCGGCCATACCGGATGAAGCACTAGAAGTGCGCTCAGTATTATTTTTATCGAGCCAAAATTCGTCTTTAATTTGGTAGTCATCGCCTTGTTTGCTAATGGAAAGTTTGCGTAGGCTCTCCGTGTCAGGTGTTTGTTTCCATTCCCCTGAAAAATCAGGCGCAGGTGTTTGGCTACATGCGGCTAAGGCCAAGCTTAGAAAAAGCATCGAAAAGTATGTTTTCATTGTAAAGTCCTGAAAATGATTTTAATTTTTTATGGATGTATAGTTAATTATAGTTTGAATATTAAACATTTTTTAAATTTTATTCATTATTCTTTCTATCGAATGTCTCATAATTTTTTATTTTAATTTGAACAAAAACAGCCCAAAAAATATGGGCTGTACGGTCTTTCACTTACCACAAACTGACAACTTTCTTCATCAATTCAGCACGAATGGGCGCGGTTGGGTTACCTGCATTGCGCTGCGTTTCATTTTCATAAAACTTTTGCCAAGTTTGAACCATCTCTAAAGTGACATCTTGAGTTTTAAGCTTTTCAACGTCGGCTTTACTGATATTGGCTAAGCGCGCTGCTGCACCCTCTGGGCCTGTGCCCCAACCAATGATGCCTTGACCATAGGCAGGTAAAGACATGTTGTTCGGTGTTGGCGGTAGCGCAAGACGTTGAATATCTGGATTGACCAGGGATTTAATTTGAGGGCGGACTTTTTCAGACAGCGTTAATTCGGCAAAACTTAGTGTAGATGCGCTGATTAGCAATGTACTGATAAGGAGAGGTTTAAGCATCATAGATCAATAAATGAATGTAAATAAGAATCGTTATATATTTTAGCAAGGTTTTGGTAGCTGAATATGAATATTTAAATGTATTGGAAATGGATAAGATTTTATTTTGAGCTCAGCTGTAGATGTGTAGAGGTCAAAAAACTCAAAGCACTATTTTATAAGGAATTAAAACAGTGCTTTGTATAGATAGGTACAAATGGATTTAAGTCAAAACATTCAAAGTGACATTAATATTGTTTCGGGTCGCATTTGAATAGGGGCACACAATATGTGCAGCATCGACCAATTTCTGTGCCTCGCTTGCATCCATACCCTCAAGATGAATATTAAGCGTCACTTCGATACCAAATCCTGTTGGAATAGGGCCGATACCAACATCACCCTCGACGTAGGCAGCAGGGGTAATCGAAATTTTATCTCGGTTAGACACAAATTTCATTGCACCTAAAAAACAGGCTGAATAACCAGCGGCGAAGAGTTGTTCAGGATTCGTACCATTACCTGTACCCCCCATAATTTTCGGCACTGCCAATTGAACATCTAAATGACCATCGGACGTCGTTGCTCGACCATCACGACCACCAGTGGCTTTTGCATGGGCTGTATAAACTGCTTTTTCTAAAGTCATTTTTCTAATCCCTCAGATGATGGTTCAAAATCATATCGTGGGGGATTTTGTTTAAATAATATTCAGTTTTTTTGTAATTTTATACAGAGTGAAAATCAATATTGAACCAAAACACGGTGCTGCATCAGTGGCATTGATGCGCGAATCTGTTGCTGCTCGTCTAAGTCAAAAGGAACTGTGAGTAGTTGAGCGCCTTCTTCTGCGGTGATTGCTAAAATTTGACCACGGCTGTTGCTTGCTCCAGCATGCCCCCAAGTTTGACGCTTTTCACCATGCCAGCCTTGTTGTGCGGCACCTAATACAGCACATTGACTATCCATGGCACGAGCTTGCAGTAACAACTGCCAGTGCATTTCACCCGTGGTATAAGTAAAAGCTGCAGGCGCCGTTAAAATGTTTGCACCTTGGCTACGAAGTTTCAAAGCTAGTTCAGGAAAGCGCAAGTCGTAGCACACCATCAGGCCAATATTGCCAAAAGGTGTTGTTGCAACTACGGTTTCAGTCCCAGGTTCAAAGAATTTTGATTCTTGATAGCCACCGACAGCGTCACCAACTTGCACATCAAATAAATGAATTTTGTCATAACGTGCTTCGGTACGTTCAGGGCTGATACACAGGCTGACAGTACGGACACGGCCATCTTGAATGATTGAACCATCTGGACGATAAGGGCATGGGAGTGTGCCCGCAACAATCCAAAGTTGATAACGATGTGCGAGTTGTTCTAGTCGCTGCTGAATACTTTCAAATTGCGCCGCGGTTTCACGTTGTTTACCTGCGGCAAAGCAGACAAAATTTTCGGGAAATACAATGAGACTCGCACCTTGAGCCTGACTTTGTTGCATCAATGATTCGATCACTTTGAAGTTATCTTCAATGTCATTTTGAGAATTCATTTGTACAACGGAAAGTAAAGTCATGCGAAGAGGGTCTCTGCTGTGATTAACTTAAATTAGACATTTTGCTGCTTGGGTTGCTCTAGATTGTCCTGCTCTTTTTGCAGTTGTTTGACCAAAGGCTCAAACATATTTTGGTTGCTATCATTTAGTTTCATCAGCGTTTTGTGTGCATCTAAAACCGTATTCAGCATATTGCTATGGGTAATGTGTTCTTCCATAAGTGCGCGAGTGCATACACTTGGATCACCACAATAATTCAAAATAACAAACACCTGACCTAAACCCATGCTATTGGCAAGCGTTGTGATATCAGAGTTTGTAGACAACATTACTGCTTGGATATGGTGAACTTGTTTGAGCTTCAAACCCAGTTTCGCCAAAATGCCAAGAACAGTACTATCGATAAATGTCGTTTGGGTTAAATCAACGATTGCACCGACGACATTTTGTTGCTGTTCAATTTTGTTTAATAACTTGTCTAGACTAATACAAGATTGGGCACGCACTTCGCCAATAAGCTTAAAAATATGCGTTCCGTTCAAGCTTGCATATTCAACATGACCTGTTGACATATAAATGCCATTTGCAGAGAAGGATAGTAAATTATCCCATAGGGGCACAGCTTACTCAAGTAGCCGAGTATGATCAGAAAGTCTTATTCGGTTTAAGTAGTTGATTTCGTGATTAATTGATTCGACGTAAACTTAGGATGGCAATATCGTCGGCAACATGGTCTGGTGCTTGAAATGATTGATTTTGCAAGTGATAAACCAATTGACCTAGCTGTTCATTCAATCCACCATCAAAAGGTTCAAGTGCGCCATCCGAGCAAATTACAAAGCGCGAATAACGATTTAAGGTAAATTCAAACTCTTCAACTTCTAGGTCTTCAGTTAAGCCAAGTGGAAAGCTACTGGTATTTAAAATTCGTGCGGGAAGACCGGGTTCAAATAAAATGGCCGGCGGATAATGCCCTGCACTAGACCATTTCAAGACATGCGTATCGAGATTAAGTATTCCCGCAATCATGGTAATGTGCTTTTCAATATTTTCTTGAACCAACATGCCATTGAGTTTTTTGATTAACTCTCTTGGGGTTTTTGAACGACCGTGGAAAGCAGCCATCCATGAGGTTAGTAAACTACTCGTTACCCCATGACCAGACACATCTGCGAGATAAAACATGATTTCTTTATCGCTGATTTTCCAGTAATCGTACCAATCACCCGATAAATAAGCAGATGGTTGGAAGAATGTTTCAACTTTATAGTTGTGGAGTTCAATCGGATTGGGTAGTAAACGTTTTTGCAAATCTGCAGCAGAAGGGAGATCACGGCTGTCTTGATTACGTTTGTATTGCGCATCAATTTTAGTGAGTGCCACTTGAAGGTTGGTTGGAATATGATCCCACACCCATCCTGCTAAAGCGCCTTGTTGCCACGCTTGAGCCAATGCAGCACCTTCATGCTCAAAAGCGAGCACAATGGTAGGAAGTGTCCATTGGTGATTTAAAAAGTCAGCAACATCAGCAATTGCAATGATCGTTGGATCATACAAGTCTAGATCTTCAATGTTAATCATTTGTACGCTAGGAAGCGCATCCAGTACCTGATCTAAATATGGAATATCACGAGTAGGTTGAATGAAATACATAAAGAATTAGATGAATCCTTAGATAGACAATAAGTGTACTATAGCAAGCTAATGATGGCTGGAGGGAAAAACCACACCAGCCAATTGAAAAATTTTATTTATTCAGTTGTTACCGTGTCGGTATCATCTGAACTGCTATCATCAATGAAATCGGTAGAATCATCAGATGAAACATCTGTTGAATTATCTTCAGATTCATCAATATCGTCATCTTCTTCATCAATAAATAAGTTTTCTTCAGCGATACCTTTTTTCTCAGAAATTGAATAATTCAGGCGTTGTAAATAGATGTCGCGAATTTGAGCATATTTATCGCCTTGCAATACACCTTCAATATCCAGTAATTGAGCGCGAGTATCGATTCCACGTAAAGTTTGCTCAGACCAATACGCCACATCATGACCATCAAGCATATATTTCTGTGGACGTCCTTGACTATCTACTGCTAGACCGACGGTTTGGCGCAATGTGCTTGGACCAAGCACTGGTAGAACAATATAAGGACCAGAAGGAATACCGTAATATCCTAAAGTTGCACCAAAATTTTCATCTTCGGTTTCTAAGCCTAGACGACTCGCAGGGTCAGCAAAGCCTAAAGTTGTCAGTGTATTAACAGTAAAGCGACCTAGACTTTTTGCGGCACGTGTTGGTCGTCCTTGGATGAGTTGGTTAAACGCATTCCAAGGTTCGCCCAAATTTTTACGGAATAAACGATAAGATTCACGAATATCCTTTGGAGTTTTTGCTACATATTGCACAGCAACAGGGCGGGCAATATGGACATCTAAATAATCATTAAATGCGTAAACTTTCCGGTTGATCGGTTGGAAAGGGTCTTTATCTTCTTCTGATTGTGCTGCATTGGCATTTACAGTTAATTTTTTTGCAACTTCAGATGACTTGACCATCGCAGCATGCGCAAGTTGTTGTGTTTTTGATTTATTGGCAGCTTCTGAGTCTTGAGCAACAGGTGCTGAAGCCTCGTCATTTGCAAATACAGGTGTTGTTACGACAAGTGACAATAATCCTGCATATAAAAAAGAAGTTTGGCGCATATATAGTCCTGACGCTTTTAGCGCGGCAAAATGTTTGCCGTATAATAAGTAAAAACGTTCAAATAATCTTGATTTATTACTATTAAACCAAATTTGATCAAAATATGAATAAAAAAATGTAATTTGAGTGAAAATTATGCGCTCAAAATAATTATTTTAAAAAAGGTGTTGCAACGGATGTGAAATGCTGTAGAATGCACATCCATCGGCGGTGATGAAGATTAAAACTTCTGATAAAACAATGACTTGGTTGAATTGATTAAGTTGGGTTTTATTTGATAAGTTTAAAAATAATTTGAATTACCAGTTGACTCTTTAGAAATAAAGAGTAATATAGCCGACCTAGCTTGCTGGTGACGAACCAACAAGAAGATCATTAAGAGATTATGAAGAACAACTTGTGTGGATTTTTACTGATTGATTGATCGAAATTATTTTCATTGATTGATGGTAGAAATTACTCGAAGTTTATTTGAGCAAATTTTTGTCAGTAATTGATGAGCCAAGATTGGTACACTATATGTACTATTGATTTTAAACTGAAGAGTTT